>NZ_JAUBQE010000006.1:10556-190719 GCF_036701115.1 Microcoleus sp. Pol1C5
AACTGTACTGTTCGGTTCTGCCTTACCCGCGATCGCGCCTTTGGTACTCCCAGAAGTTGTGATCGTGGGTGTTGTGGATGCTGTGGCATCGATTGTGAGATTAACTGGAGTTGAAGCCCCAGAAACATTACCCGCAGCATCCTTAGCTGTAGCAGTGAAGGCATAAGTGCCATCGGCTAAAGCTGTCGTGGGGGTAAATGTCCAGTTACCATCCGCATCCGCTGTGGCAGTACCCAGTGCAGTTGTGCCTTGTAAGATGTTAACTGTACTGTTCGGTTCTGCCTTACCCGCGATCGCGCCTTTGGTACTCCCAGAAGTTGTGATCGTGGGTGTTGTGGGTGCTGTGGTATCTATGTCGGTGTTGGTGACAGCTACATCGGCAGGTTTGAGATTTTTGTAGTTGGTATCTGTGGTAGTTGTGTCAGCAGCGGTGATGATTTGATAGGCTTGATTGCCGTCAGCTATTGAGTCATCTACTCCTGTAACTGTGACTGTTTGTGCTACATTCCAGTCAGCAGAAGTGAAGGTTAAACTGGATTTATCTACAGTACCTTCGGTAGTTTTGCTGCTAGTTAATGGAATGGTGACATCGGCTGTGGGTTGCGTATTTAACTTGACTGTAAATGTAGCAGTTCCACCCGCTTCTGTGGTAGTTAAAGGTGTCGTGGGTGTGATGCTTACTCCCGCAGTATCATTGTCAGTAATCGTCACACTTTGGTTAGTAGTAGTTCCTAATGCTATCCCTGTTGACGGGTTGCTAATTGTTAAAGTAGCTGTTTCCGTACCTTCGCTAAAATTATCATCATTAACTGTGACAGTTACTTGCCCCGTACTACTCCCATCTGCTATAGTTATTTGAGCGGGAATAGTACCAGTAAAATCAGCAGCACTAACAGTACCAGTTAATGCTAAATTAATGGTTTGAGCGCCGACGACATTACCTTCGGCAGTGGCGGTAAAGGTAATAGCTGTTGTCCCGGCTTCGCTGGCAGTAGTTGTGCTGGCAGTGAGGTTAACTTTCGGTACGGGAATGGTAATATTAAATGATGTGGCTGGGCTGGAAGTGTCAACACCATTATTCGCTATGCCACCGTTATCTTGGAGTTGCACGTTAACGGTGGCGGTACCGGGTTTACCACTGGGAGTGTAGGTCAGTGTGCCATTGGTTGCTACACTTGGTTGAGTTGTAAATAAGGTGTTGTCGTTGTTAGTAACGGTGTATTTGCTAACTGTTTGAGTGGCTTCATTGGCGGGACCGAAGATAACAGTATTTGCCCAGTTGCTAACTGTTTGAATTGTGTTTGTCCAAGCTGTTAGGGTTTGATTTCCTAAGTTACTGAAACTGGGTTTATCATTGACGGGGTTAACGGTGATGGTGAAGGTTTGGGTAGTGGAGATACCGACGCCCGGGGTGCCACCGTTGTCTTGGACTGTTACAGCGAAGGTGGAGGTGCCGAAGGCGTCAGGGGCGGGTGTGTAAGTGAGGTTGCCACTGGCATCTACTGCCGGTAATGTCGCAAATAAGCCAGGGGTGCCGATGTTGTTGACGGTGTAGGTGGCTGTTTGGGTGGCTTCATCGGCAGGCCCGGGGTTGAAGGTAGCCCAACTTGTTAATGTTTGCGCGCCACTGTCTTCGTTGACGGAGGCTGGGCTGGTAGCGGTGAAGCTGGGTTGGTCGTTGACAGGGGTGACGGTGAGGGCTGCGGTGTCGGTGGCGGTGCTGAAAGCAGTGGAGCCGCCGTTGGTAGTGGTGTTGCCAGTCCCACCATTAGCACCCGCCATTTGATCCCAGGCGCGGAAGGTGATAGCGTTGGTGACCGGGCCATTGTAGTTGGCGCTTGGTTGGAAGTAAATACGGGTATTGGCATCGGCGGCGAGTAGGCGAGCGTTGGTATCGGATACTGCGCCCAAGGGATTCCAAGTAGTACCGCCATTTATGGTGTAGTACCAAGTGCCGTTGGTTGTATTGGCGGCGGTGATGGCTACACCTGCTACGGCTCCAGCGTCGGCGTCGGTGATGTTATTTTGCCCCGTGCCGATGGCAGCAATAGAAGAGATGAGGGTACCGACAGCGCCTGTAGGAGTACCGGAGTCTTCTGGGATGTTGTTGAGGGTGACCACCGTATCGGTGAGGGTGGGGGCGGTAGTAGGGTTAATCGTCTCGTAAATGAGATTGCCGATTTCGTGAATATTTGTCTGACCTCCCGTTGACGCGGCAAAGCCAAATTTAAAAGTAGTTGGTACAGCCCCATTGGTAGCAGTAATGTCGAAGGGAGCGATAATGGTTTCGCCCGAATCAGTAAAGTTGCCGTTGTTGTTCAAATCCATCAGTACCGACAGGCGATTTGGCTCGTCGGCTGCGTTGCTGGGTGTTAATTGAATTTGAACTCTTCTTCTGGCATTAGTGCGATTTATCGCACTGGGTGTATCTATGCCAGCCGAGACATTTCCGGAGGTTATATATTGGTAATCAGTTGATGCTTTGCCTCGAATTGCCACACTATCCGCATATCGCGTCAATGGTAATCCGCTTGAATGTTCGGCAGTCGAAGAGAAACCGCCATAGGCATCAAATCCGATTCCTACATAACCTCCTACCAAACCGGGTTGATTGTTGACATCGTTGCGGGCATAGCCAAGGCTGGAACCATTAGCTCCGGCTTGGGTGGGGCTGGCATTACCGTCAATGAGGAAGAAACTCAATCCATCCGCACCATTTCCATTGTAGGCAAAGATGTCAAAGGTAGCTTTTACCCCTGCTGTTGAAGAAATAGGCTGGTTGTAGATAACGAATCCAGCTTGATAGGCAGCATTTGAAGTTAATCGTAAGACTCCACTGCCAGCAGGGTCAAGATTCAAAACGGGTAGAGTAGTACCAGTACCAGTAGCGGTCAAACCAGGGTTAGCCGATGAGCCTGTCTTCCCGTATATCCAATAACTGCTAACGCTTGTTCCACTAAAGCTTTCGTTCACAAACTCACCTAGGACAAAACTGTAATCCCGCATCACTTCTGGGGAAAATGTTAAGGCGGCTTGAATTTTTCCTATGATAAAATCCAGGTTCCAGTCACCTCCTAATTTGGCATTGCCTGTGAGAGTAGTGGATGCGGCAACATTCGCTTTCGTTAATTGACTGAGGCGTTTAACGAAGGCTTTTCCTTGCTCCGTTTGGGCAACATTACAGCCGTAGAGGAGAATATCTGCATTTAGTTTTAAGGCTTTGCCCCATTTTTTTAGGGTGGCTGCATGGGTTTCTAGGGTTGTTTTGTCCAGGGGTGAGTTACCCAGAAATAGGGTGCCGTCGCTACCGTGAGAAAGGATATGAACAGCTTCAATATCTTTTTGATTGGCCAAGGCTTGAGTAATTTGGTCGATCGCGCTGGCATTTTCATTTAAAATCACAATTTGAGCGGGATCGATGCCTTGAATCAGGCTTTGATAATCCTGTACAGAGGAGTCTACGAAAGTGATTTGCTTGTTCATGTTTGGTACGTTCATAATTGCTGAAATCCTTGATATCTATTGTTTACATTCAAGTCTGGCAGGGGTTGAAACCCCCGCCTCGCTTAAGTCCTCGCTATGAGGACTGAATAATTTATTAGTCCTATTGCTCAAATCAATCGGGCGGTACAATTGTTAGCCCATTCCGCTGGAGCATTAAATAAATAATCTGGAAACATCAAAGGCGTTGCGTCGAATTAGTAGCTCGATGCTGTCCATAATCCAAGCGAGGTTTCTGACACAGCAGATCACTTTGGCTTCGGGAAATAGTTCCAGAATTAATGACAATTTGCTGCATCACCGGCGATTGGTGTCAGAGATCACTTCTCGATCAGTTGGCGGGTGGTAATAAGCTGTGCCTGTTTTTGTTCAGGGGAAATGAACACGGAAAACTCATTGTCTTCGCTCACGGTTTCCAGCATTCGATCGACTTGCACCCCCAACAGGGGAAGTCATAGCGCTGTAAAACCGGGGGTTTTGTCGTAGTAGTGCAGCCAGTAAAGTAGAGCCTGAGCGGGGTAGTCCTGATATGAAGTAGGCTTTCACTGGCCTCGCGTGGGAATGAAGGGATATAGCTTAGATGCAACTTTAATGTATCCCCCTAAAGACATATCTTTTATAGCATATCTTTATTTAACATTTCGCAACACAACATCCAGGTTTACGATATCTTTACAATCTAGACATCGTGGGTTGGCTTTCCCTATCTCTAATCATTGCTTCGGGCCCCTGCCTCTGTAAAGTCGGAAAAGTCGGATCGTAAAGTCGGAAAAGTCGGATCTTTGTCTTTGTGATGAGTAGATAATAAGGTTTACGATATCTTTACAATCTAGATATCGCTGGGTTAATTACTTAGCTATTTTAACCGCAGATATCAGGGGATATATGCGGATATACGCAGATGAAGAGATGTTATTTGATGAGTTCTTCGAGGGATGGAAAAAGCAATTTTTCGGCGCTCACTTTTTCGCAATCACAACCTTGTTGAATTGCGGATATTGCTGATACTTTTCCTCCCAGCAATTGGATGCTTTCGATTAGTAATGGTAGAGTTAATAAAATTATTGATGCCGACACCAGCAAGCTAATTAAGCCGTCCGCCCAATTCCAGTGTAGCCACGCTACGGCGATCGCCGCTAAAATTACTCCAACCGATGAAAAAATGTCGGCGACTGCGTGCAGAAACGCGCTTTTGAGATTTAAGTCGCCGTGACAGCAGGAATGCAAGCAACAAGCATTAATCGAGTTGATGCTTAAACCCACTATGGCGGTAATTAACATCGGCAGCCCTTCTACTTCGGGAGTTGGGGACTGCAAACGGGCGATCGACTCAGCAGCAATCCACAGGGCGATCGCCACTAAACTGATACTATTAATTAAAGCAGCAATGATTTCTCCTCGTTCAGGGATTGACGATTGTGCGATCGTACAATCTACGGATTTACTTTTGCGTTTGACTGAGGAGTACCAAGTCGCTGTCAAAGTTATTGCTAAAGCTGCTACATCTGAAAAAACGTGACCCGCATCTGCTAATAGGGACAAACTATGAGAATTAAGTGCGGCGATTAACTCTGCTACAAAAAAGCTGCTAAGCAGTACCAATGCTGTTTGTAAAAGTCGCACTTTGCCAATTCTGGGATTTATATTCTCGCATTGTGCGATATCCTTGGCGTTTTCCGAGTCAAAATTGTCCCTAACTAGAAATGTCATGCAGCAGTCCTTAAGGTTAAACTCGATTTTAAATTAAACATTAAATTAACTATCAATGACCGATTATATACCAAATCCGAACCAAGATCCGGAAAATTTGAGCGCAAATTCCCCAAATTCTCAAATAAACGATCGTCCAATTAGCGACAATCACGCAAATACTTTGACAGGCGAATCTTTAGTTGATTTGCGGAAGTACGATCAATCAAAGTTCGATCGAGGAAAGCCCGGTTGGCTAATTTTGCTGTGGTGGTTCGTCCAGGCGATCGCATTTCCTCTCACTCCACACCCTCTTAACGGCATCAGAAGCGGCTTGCTGCGGTTATTTGGAGCGAAAATAGGTCGGGGTGCGTTCATTCGTCCCACGGCTCGTTTTACCTATCCTTGGAAAGTTGAAATCGGCGATTACAGTTGGATCGGAGATGATGTTGTATTGTACAGTCTCGATCGAATTGCGATCGGCAAACACTGCGTCATTTCTCAAAAAAGCTACCTCTGCACCGGTACTCATGACCCTCAAGACCCAGCCTTTAGCTTAATAACAGCACCTGTAATCATTAATAACGGCGTTTGGATTGCCGCCGACTGCTTCATTGGCCCAGGTGTCGAAATCGGTGCAAATGCGTTAATTGGAGCTCGCAGCAGCGTCTTTAAAAATATGCCTGCAGGCTTTATTTGCACAGGAACACCTTGTCGTCCCCGCTATCGGCGAGAAATTAACCAAAGTTCATGAGAGACATTGCACCGGGAAACTAAGCAGCTTTACAAGCTTGCTGCCGAATTGGAATTTCAATGACGAATTCTATTCCCTTTCCTAATCCAGGCTGGCAGTATAATCTGCCCCCATGCTTTTCAACGATAATTTGGTAACTGATAGATAACCCCAACCCAGTTCCTTTACCGATAGGTTTGGTGGTAAAAAAAGGGTCAAAGAGTTTCGGTTGTAAAGTTTCGGAAACTCCCCGACCGTTGTCACTAATATGAATAGCAACCCAATTATCGTCAATTACTTTTGTAGAAATTTGAATGCGGTTCGGGTGTTGTTTGATTTCTCCAAAGGAACGCTGCTGATTTGATTCATCTAAAGCATCAATGGCATTGGAAATAATATTCATAAACACTTGATTTAATTGTCCGGCATGGCATTCTACTTGTGGAAGCTGCCCGTAATCTTTTATTAGTTCAATCTCAGGATGCTCTGGTTTTGCTTTTAAACGATGATGCAGGATGGTGAGTGTACTATCAATTCCTTCATGGATATTTACTGCTTTCACGTCTGCCTCATCCAGGCGAGAAAAAATTCGCATAGACTTGACTATCTCCTGGATGCGCTGCGTTCCTAAGTTGATTGAGTTAAGAACTTTGATAAAATCTTCCTCCAGAAATTCCAGTTCTATTTCATCCATTGCTGCTTGAATCCGAGGGGTGGGATTTACATAATCTTCTTGATAGAGGTGTATAATTTTTAGTAAGTTATGAGCATACTCTTGGGCATAACCCAGATTGCCAGAAATGAAATTTATAGGGTTGTTTATTTCATGAGCAATCCCAGCGGCCATTTGCCCTAAGCCGGACATTTTCTCGCTTTGGATTAACTTAAGCTGCATTTGTTGTAAATCTTCATAGCCTTGGCTAACTTCTAAAACTTTCTGCTCCAATAAGATATTTTTTTCTTCTAATTTTTCAGCTAGAACATGAAGCTTTAAATGCAGCTTGACGCGAGCTAATACTTCCTCCTGTTGGAAGGGTTTGGTAATATAATCTACAGCCCCAAGCTTAAACCCCTCAACTTTATTAGCCGTATCCGAGAGAGCAGTCATAAATATAACGGGAATCTGTTTAGTGTCTGGATTAGCCTGTAATCGACGACAGGTTTCAAATCCATCAATCTCTGGCATCATGACATCTAGCAAGATTAGATCTGGTAGAGCATATTTAACTCTCTCTAGTGCCATTTTTCCAGATTTCGCAACCCGAACTTCAAATCCTGCTTGGCTTAAGGCATCAGATAATACACCTAAGTTGGCTGAATTGTCATCAACTATAAGAATCGTACCGTTTGCTTGAATTTCTGAATTCATAAACCTTACTTGTAGGACTGAATAAACGTTATAATCTCTTCGTCTTGAAAGTCCTTTGCCATCTGATGCAATATTTTAGCAAATGGAATGTATTTTGGGTCTATTGCTTCAAGTAAGACCGCCTGCTTAACTATTTCTAGGAAATTTCCTTTCATAGCCAGTTCGTATAGCATTTCCATTTCTGTAGCAGGCGGGGCAATTAGCTCATCGGTGTCTGATGCGATCGCCAGCGGATCTTCATTAGCTTCGTAAACCCATTCCAAATCAAGATACTGTTGTAATTTTTGCAGGAGTTCCGTTGCTTGAACAGGTTTGGGAATAAAGGTGTTGCCTCCTGCTTCTAAACTTCTGTATTGATCGGTTTCAAATACGCTGGCAGAAGAGACAATAATCACGATGTCTTTGAAATTTTCCGATTCTCTAACCCGCTTAATCAGCTCGAAGCCATCTAGTTCGGGCATTAGTAAGTCGGTAACGATTAAATCTGGCTGTACCTCCAGAATTTTTTCCCAGCCTTCCTGGCCATCGTTGGCTTCAGACACCTCAAAGCCGATCGGACTGAGTAAATTGCTAATTACCGAACGGTTAGCCCATTTGTCATCGATAACCACAATCTTAGGTTGGCGGTCTTTGATGCCGATAATCTGCCCGCGATTGTCGATTTGAGACGTTTTCACCCATTCATCGGCTTGAGACAGATTGACATCGAACCAGAAAATACTGCCCACATTCATCTCACTTTGAACGTGAATGGTACTGCCCATTAGTTCTACAATCCTTTTGCTAATTGCCAGTCCCAATCCCGTACCTTCCGTCTGCCGCCTGCGATCTCCTACCTGCTCGAAGGGCTGAAAGATAGCTTGGAGTTGATCTTGTGCAATGCCGGTACCTGTATCGCGTATTTCAAAGCGAATTTTTCCTTCTGCTGCAAAACTGACTATAAAAGTGACACTGCCCTCATCCGTAAATTTAATAGCGTTGCTCAAAAGATTAATTAACACTTGTCGCAAGCGTTTTTCATCCGCACTAATACCGATCGGGAGTTCGGGGCTTGATGGAAAATGGAAGTGAATTCCCTTTAGCTCAGCTCGGATACGACACATTTCTGCGACACCTTGCAGGAACGCCGGGAAATGAAAATCCGTGGGCATGAGTTCCACTTTCTGTGCTTCAATCTTCGACAAATCGAGAATATCATTGATTAACGTTAGTAAATGGGAACCGCACTGATAAATGACATCAATGCGCGATCGCTCTTCTTCATTCAAGACTTTGGAACGCTGAAGAATCTGTGCGTATCCCATGATGCCATTTAGGGGAGTTCGCAACTCGTGGCTCATGTTAGCAAGGAATTCACTTTTAGCCCGACTTGCTGCTTCGGCTGCTTCCTTAGCTTTTGTCATTAGGAATTCTGCTTGTTTGCGATCGTCGATATCGGTGCAAGTGCCAACCCACTCCCGGACGCTGCCATCTTCGTTCAGAATGGGTACCCCTCTAACTTGAAAATAACGATAGTTTCCATTCGCTCCCCGGATTCGATATTCTATCTCAAACAGGCTTTTCGTTTGCACTGCTTCCATCCACACCTGAACCGTTCGTTCGCGATCGTCCGGATAAATTGGATCTAACCAGCCAAAACCAAGCACATCAGCTTCAGTTTGCCCGGTGTAAGCTTTCCAACTCTGTAGCTCCGTGCCTCTTCCTTCAGCATCCATTGCCCAGACGATTTGGGACGTAGCAGCGATGAGCGATCGATAGCGTTCTTCGCTTTGTTTGATAGCCTCTTCGGCTTGTTTACGATCGTGAATATCGGTACAAGTGCCAACCCACTCCCGGACGCTGCCATATTCATTCAGAATGGGTACCCCTCTAACTTGAAAATAACGATAGTTTCCATCCGCTGCGCGCATTCGATACTGTATGTCATACACGCTTCTTGTTTGCGCTGCTTCCATCCACACCTGAGCGGTTCGTTCCCGATCGTCCGGGTGAATTGCATCTAACCAGCCAAAACCCAGCACTTCAGGTTCGGTTTGTCCGGTGTAAGCTCTCCAACTCGGTAGATCCGGGCATCTTCCTTCAGCATCCGATATCCAGACAATTTGGGACGTGGCAAGGATTAGCGAACGATAGCGTTCTTCGCTTTGTTTTAGAGCATCTTCGGCTTGTTTGCGGTCGTGGATATCGGTGCAAGTGCCAATCCACTCCTGGATGCTGCCATCTTCATCCAGAATTGGTACCCCTCTAAGTTGAAAATAACGATAGTTTCCATCCGCTCCCCGGATTCGATATTCTGTGTCATACAGGGTTTTCGTTTGCACTGCTTCCATCCACACCTGAGCCGTTCGTTCGCGATCGTCCGGGTGAATTGCATCTAACCAGCCAAAACCATCAGCCATCTCAGCTTCGGTTTGTCCGGTGTAAGCTCTCCAACTCGGTTGATCCACACATCTTCCTTCAGCATCCGCTGTCCAGACAAGTTGGGACGTAGCAGCGATTAGCGAACGATAGCGTCCTTCGCTTTGTTTTAGAGCATCTTCGGCTAGTTTGCGATCGCTAATGTCATTATTAATTTCGAGTTGGGCACAAGGCTTTCCTTCGCCATCGCGCTGTAATGTCCAGCGACTTGCCACAATAATATGCCGACGATCGCGGGTGGTGTGCTGCAATTCTCCTTCCCAAATTCCCTGCTGGAAAAACTCTCCCAATACGGTTTCTAAGGGTGTAGGGAAGACGGTTGCCAAGAATGTGTGAATGTACTGCCCGACTACTTCCGCTTTTGTCCAACCATATAGCTTTTCTGCACCTTGGTTCCAGTAGATGATCCGGTCATCCATATCCCTAATAATGATACTATCGCTGGCTAAGTCGAGTATTTCTAGGGTTTGACGCAGTGTTTGCTCGACTTTTTTGCGATCGGTAATATCTCGTGTGGTAGCGATGATGCCCAAGATATTACCATTAGCATCTCGCCAAGGAGCTTTTGTAGTGAAAAAAGTCGCGGTTTTTTCACCGTCAGAGACATCTTCCTCGTAAGTCTCAGTGATGCCTGCTGCAATGACTTGACGATCTTTCGCCATAATTGCACGGGCACTCTCAGGCGGCAGTAATTCCAAATCATCTTTGCCGATGATTTCCTCAATTGGCTTGCCTATGAAGTTTGCCAAATTGGAGTTAAGGGCAACATGACGCCCTTCCCGATCTTTAACGACAATGAAGTCTGGTGTACTTTCCAAAATTGAGTTTAGCAGTGCATTACGATCGCGCATCTGGGCTTCAGCTTGCTTGCGATCGCCAATGTTTCGTGCTATGGCGATCATGCCGATAATATTGCCCTGAGCGTCCCGCCAAGGGGCTTTTGTGGTTAAAAAAGAAGTGATGCCCTTACCATTAGAAACATCTTCTTCGTAGCTTTCTGTAGTGCCTGCTTCCATGATCTCGCGGTCTTTTGCCATTATTGAAACGGCGGCATCAGGGGGAAGGAGTTCCGAATCATCTTTACCGATAATTTCCTCAATGGGTCTATCGTAAAAGGATTTTGCCGCCTCGGAATTAAGGGCAATATATCGGCCTTCCCGGTCTTTAACAACAATTATGTCTGGCGTACTTTCCAAAATAGAGCTCAGCAAGAGGTTGCGATCGCGCAACACAGCTTGCTGTTCGCGCAGAGCTTCTTCAGCTTGTTTGCGATCGGTAATATCTGTATTAGCCCCAATCCATTCCCGAATTGAACCATCCGCGTTTAGAATTGGTACACCACGACAACTCATGTAGCGATATTCCCCGTCATAGCGACGCATACGAAATTCAGATTCATAGAATGATCGATTGGCAACAGCAGTTAACCAGGCAGTAGTAATAGACGAGCGATCGTCTGGATGGATAGCGTTGCTCCCACCCCTTCCCTTGTAATCATCAAATGTCTGTCCTGTAAATGCACTCCAAGTAGGTTGCTCGATCGCCATTTCGCCGTCGGCATTGCAGATCCAAATAATTTGAGCGCTGGCTTCGATCAAAGAACGAAATCGTTCTTCACTTTGTTTGAGGACATCTTCTGCGGTTTTGCGATCGCGAATATCCCGCGTAATAGTGGCAATCCCTACTGGTTCATTAGTCTCTGGATGTTTGACCAGAAATAGGGTGTAGTCTACCGCAATGGGTTGACCTGTCACGAAATGTCTGAACCGGTAATCACTCCGCCACCCCCCCTCTTGCATTAGAGTAGGCAGAACACGCTGCTGTACAAAGTCCAAATCTTCTGGCATGAAGAAGTCGGTAATGTGTTTGGTTCTGGCTTCGTCCAAACTACTGAGTCCAACCAAATCCAGACCAGCCTGATTCAGTAGCATCGGGCGACCATCCATTGAGGCAACGCCAATAAAGTCACGGCTGTTCTCGATCGTTGTAGCGAGCAATTGCCGTTCTTCCTCTGCTTTTTTGCGATCGCTAATGTCCCGTGCAATAGTGGAAATAAACTCGACTTCGCCTGTTTCCGTTTTGTGGACGATTAAAACTTGGGAAACTGGAATTTCTTTCCCATCGTGTGACAAAAACACGGTTTCACCAGCCCAGCTACCCTCTCTTAAGGCGGTTGGAAAGACTTCATTCTGGAATTTTGTCGTTGCCGAGGGAGCTAATACAAAATCTACACTAAACGGAGATCGTGCCTCCTCGGGAGGTACCCCCATCATTTTCTGTCCGGCTTTGTTGAGGTAGACGTTATGCCCTGTTGCATCCGCAATCCCTACGAAGTCGGAAGTTGCTTCTAAAATTGCCGTCAGTCTTGCCTGCTTTTGTTCGGCCCGCTTGCGATCGCTAATTTCAATTACAATCCCACCAAGACCAAAAACCAGGCCATTTTCATCCAACAAAGGATAGTAAGATGCTTGCCAGTAGCGCACGATGCCCGGTTCTTTCGGCGTTTCACCCACTAATTCATAGTCGAGAATTGGCTTGCCCGTATCCAGAATGCCTTGCAGCATTGGTTCCACAGTCGGAGCCAATTCTGGCAGCACCTCACGCACTGACCTACCAATATGGTCTGCCACACAAACGCCATTCATCTGGGCCAAAACTTCGTTAATTTGGACGTACCGAAGTTGGCGGTCAAAAATCAGCATCCCGGCGTTAGCACCTGCAAAAAAAGCGTCGAAGTGAGCCTGTCGCAATGCCTGTGCTGTTGTGTTCTCTTGCGGTTGCGGTTGGGTTTTCTCTGGTGGGAATTTGCTCATGTTGGCTCGTGCATTTCAGCTATTATTCTAAAACTTCTTTCCAATGGCGCGATCGCAAGGTTTTCCTTGTTTCCTATTTGGGTACTGAAGAAAACGTTCAGTAGGGCGACCATTCGGTTTTCAATCGGCCATATATGTATACCTTGCGACAATATTTCGGTTAATGCTTCGGATGTATTGCCAAGCAGTTCTATTGCTCATCAATTCTATTCCTAATCAATCCTATTGGTAGAACCTTGGTGACAACATAAGCTAGGGAAGCGTTTGTCAATCAGCAATTATGCTCAGTATTTACTCAGTTTTTGGGTGGAGAACTTAGATTTGGGCGATCGAGCAATCATGTCTCGCGCCATATTTATTTCCACCCAACCCCAAACCGCCAATTTTCCACTCTTGAACAAGCAAGTATTTTCAGTAATTTTACTGATTGACAAATGTGATTAAGTTATAGTGGGTCCTCCATGTCGGTAGAATGCCAAGTATTCTTGGAACGTTATCAATTTTAGCTATATCCGTTAAATTTTCACTTATAAATACACCAAACGCACGCAACTAGCAGAGTAATAGCAATATGTCTCCCACCAGTTAAAGTCATTGTAATACTTGGATATTTGACTTGTCCACTTAAATAGTCATTCAATAATCCCTGCTTAAGTTGATAACGGGACTTCAAAAAAAATTAGTGGAGAGTATGATAAACTCGAATCGAGTTAATGTTGACTAAAGTTAGCAGAGCGATCGCTTTAATAATAGATGAGTTTGCTCTGGGATCGCGCAAAAGTGGCACACTAACCGCAGGCCTGCGAAGACCAGGTATCCTAAAAATTGGCAATAGGGAGAACTGCGTAGTATGAGGAACCACATCTGTCTGTAACGACTTCACTTTTTTTGCCCCTAAAAATAGGTTAAAATTTATGATTACGAGTTCAGTATTTTATTTTTACATTGGGTACTGAAGCCTTTATTTTTTACTACTCCCCCTTGAAAAATGACAACACAAACAACCTTAAATCCTGAATTTAAATTAAATACAATACCAGAAGAAGTATTCACACAGATCTCGCAAATATTTACCGCTACCCTATTTAAAATAGGTGAAAACCCTGTATCCTTGCAGTCACTGGTGGAACTGATTGTATTGTTTATGGCTATCCTTGTGATAGCACGATCTTTTACCAACTTTCTTAAGGAAAGATTGCTTGTCAGACTGGGAATTGACGAGGGAAATCGGGAAGCTATCGCAGTAATCATTGGGTATTTAATAGTAGCTTTGGGGGTGATAGTCGCCATCCAAAGCATTGGCTTCAACCTCGCTTCTTTTGCAGTAGTTGCGGGGGGGCTGGGAGTCGGAATTGGCTTTGGCATCCAAGATTTAACAACTAATTTTGTCAGCGGCTTAACGCTGCTTTTAGACAGACCCGTGAAAGTCGGAGACTTTGTGGAATTAGAAGGATTAATGGGAATAGTCAAAAAAATCTCGATTCGATCGACAATCATTCAAACCATTGAGGACTCCAGCGTCATAGTTCCCAACAGCAAAATGATTAGCAACAAAATTGTTAATTGGAGTTACGAAAACTCGCTACTCTGTCTGCGAGTTCCCGTAGAAGTAGCGGAGAATAGTAACCCGCTGTTAGTGACAGAAACTCTGTTAAATATTGCTTACGCGGAAGCGGGAGTTTTGTACGAACCGAATCCGAAAGTATTGTTTGTCGAGTTTGGCGATGATAGTTTTAAATTTGAACTTTTAGTTTGGACGGACAAGCCGACTGAAAGAGAAGTAATTAAAAGTTCTTTGAATTTTGCTATCGAGTACAATTTTCGCCACCAGAAAATCGAATTTCCGTTCAATGACAGAGAAATTTATTTACAAAACCCCGAAGTTCTGTTGTCAATATTTAACAAAAAAGAAACTGCTATTGACCTCTCGAATAGCTACTCGGAAAATGAGCAAAAACCGCCAATTTTTGGCGAGAAACTGAAAAAGCCATCGTCCCTTAGTTGTTTGCTGCGGGAGGTGGAATACTTTGAAAACCTGACCGATCTTGAATTGCGGCAATTGATTGAAGTTGGGTACCGCAAACGGCTGCGATCGCAAGAATTTTTATTTCACGAAAACGACCCTGGAGATGCTTTTTACATGATTCTTTCAGGTTCAGTCGAAGTTTTTGTGGAAGCTATTGACAAACATCTAAATAACCTCGGCACTGGTCAGTTTTTTGGGGAACTTTCTTTGATGTTGGGAATCCCCAGAACTGCTTCGGTGAGAGCTTTAGAAGAAACAATTTTGTTTGCCATCAATAAAGAAGGTTTCCAGAAAGTTTTAACGGAACGACCTGATTTATCGGAACAGATTATTAAAGAAATAGTCAAGCACAAAGAAGAACTAAGCGAGAGACAGCAATTATTGCGAGAAATGGAATTAGTAGATGCAGCAGAAGAGGATGAAAATCCTGTAGAATGGGTGAGAAAACGGCTAAAAAATCTATTTAGTGTT
Organism: Microcoleus sp. Pol1C5; assembly: GCF_036701115.1. NCBI lineage: Bacteria > Bacillati > Cyanobacteriota > Cyanophyceae > Oscillatoriales > Microcoleaceae > Microcoleus > Microcoleus sp. Pol1C5. The sequence goes on from NZ_JAUBQE010000006.1 coordinate 25,577, forward strand.
TGAAAAAATTTATATGACGCGATTTATTCACGATCTTTTTGCCAAAGAATACCTGGAGGAATTGCTGTCGCCTATCGGAACGGTTAATATCGGCCGCGATGTGACTTCCGAAGTCCGAGAAATCGATGTTTATTTCACTCCTAGCACCGCGATTCCTGAATACTCAGAAACCCTGGGATTGTTGGGAAAAATGGCAAACACAACTGCGATTTTTGAACCGTTTCGCAATCCTGCCAACGTCAGCGAGATTTGTAGCTGTCTGGGCAAGTTATTGGACGTGCGAGGTGAATTGGAGCGAAAATTTAGGAGAGAAAATACTCGCTATGATGATGCTCAGTTACCCAAACTGTGGATTTTGATGCCCACAGCATCGAAAGCATTGGTAGATAGCTTTAATGCGATACCAGACACAGAGAACTGGATGCAGGGAATTTATTTTTTAGGTGAATCTTTGCGATCGGCAATTGTAGCGATCCACCAGTTACCAGAAACTCCAGAAACCCTGTGGTTGAGGATTTTGGGCAAAGGGGGAGTGCAGCAAAGGGCTATTTCCCAATTGAGCGCTTTAGCAACAGACGATCCGTTGCGGATTATCGCGCTAGAATTGCTGTATCGGTTACAGTCAAATTTAGTAACCGATGCGCCACAAGAATTAGAGCCAGAAGAGCGGGAGTTAATTATGGCCATTGCACCACTTTTTCAACAACAAATACAAGCAGCACAGCAACAAGCTAGAGAAGAAGGACTAGAACAAGGACTAGAACAAGGACTAGAACAAGGACTAGAACAAGGACTAGAACAAGGCAGACAAGAACAACAGCGCTTAATCTTAGAAAACTTCCTGCGAGTTAGATTTGGAGAATTAAGCCCGAAAATGACTGCTTTTCTATCTCCAATATCAAAGTTGTCTGCTGCGGAATTTACCGTGTTATTGGTAGCTATATCGATGTTAACGGTTGATGAAGCTGGGCGGGAATCAGCGGTTAAATTGTTAGCTGAAAGTGCGTTGCAAATACGATCGCCTGAATTGGGCGATCTTCTGCCTACAGCCGTTACTAATTTATTGGCTTTGCCTGTGACAGAATTGACATTGTTTGTAGAACAACTGGCGCAGTTATCGGCTGAGGAATTGAGGGACAGGTTAGGTAAAACACCTGACTAAAACCTACGATCGCAGCCATAAAGCGCGATCGCTCTTTATGGCTGCGATAATTCTCACATAAAATTCCTCGATTCTGTCGATCGCACTTAGGAATTGGACTGCGCGGATAAAATCAAGTGCAGCAGACCCTCGATCAGTCGATCGCGCTCCATGGGGATAATATCTTTGCCGTGCATCATATGCTGCGTTAATTGGAAATATACCAGCGATCCGATAAAAATCCGCGCCGTTGCCTCCGGATCGGGCAATTTTAACTCTGGATGCGATGCAAAATATTGAGTAAGCCGCTCAATACCCGGTTTAGCTAAGTTTTTCACAAAAGTCTGCGCTAGCTGGGGAAAACGCCCCGACTCCGCAATCACTAGCCTCACAAAATTCAGGAATTCAGGTTCCTGCGTCACCTGCTCTAATAGATTGGTGGCAACGAATCGCAGCGCTACGGCGGGTTCTTCATCCAAAACTGTAAAATGGACTTTTTCTCGCGCCAGCCGCTGTACCAAGGCCACGAATAATCCTTCTTTATCTGCAAAATAGCTGTAAACCGTGGCTTTGGAAACTCCTCCCGTCTTCGCTACCTTGTCCATACTCGTGCCCGCGTAGCCGTGGGCTAAAAATTCTTGCATCGCACCTTGGAGGATTTGCTCGCTCTTGTCACCTCCTGTTGCGTCTGGTTCGATCGGTTTTGTCCTTGCCATACCTTGCTTCTGTAATTTTTATTTGGGCTCTTGACATCATTATACTGAACGGTTTAGTATTAAAACATATCAGAACTAAACGGTTTAGTTTTATTCCTCAAAAAGAGGTATGTCATGGTACACCAACCAACAGCAGACGGCTTATCCTCAACTCCATCCCTAGTTAAACAACTCCTAGTTGTGGCAGCACTAGCAACCCTGGCGGCAGGGGGAACCACAGGCTACACGATCTGGCGATCGCGCATACCCGATCCCAACGCAGTAGCCGCAGCAGCATCCGTGGCGGCATCCCAATTAACCACAGTTACAGCCTTGGGGCGACTCGAACCCAGAGGAGAAGTAATTAAAGTCTCCGCCTCCGGTGCGGCGGAAGGAAACCGGATCGATCGACTGTTGGTAAAAGAGGGAGACAGGGTGAAAACAGGTCAGACGATCGCAATTTTGGACAGTCGCGATCGCCAGCAAGCCGCCCTCGACCAAGCTCAAGAACAGGTGCGCGTCGCTGAGGCAAACCTAGCAAAAGTGAAAGCAGGAGCAAAAAACGGCGAAATCCAAGCCCAGAAAGCGGCTATTAGCCGTTTATCCGCCGATCGCAGCAACGAGATCGCAGCGCAACAGGCGATCGTTGCCCGTCTAGAAATTGATCGCAGCACCGAAATTGCAGCGCAACAAGCCACAATTGCCCGCATCAAGGCCGAACAACAAGGTGAAATTCAAACCCAACAAGCCACAATTGCCCGTCTACAAGCCGAACTCCGCAACGCGATAAGCGAGGATCGGCGCTACTCCCAACTGTATGAACAGGGAGCAATTTCCGCCTCAACTAGCGACAGCAAAAGCCTCGCAGCCGAAACAGCCCAACAGCAACTCAACGAAGGAAAGGCAAAACTGAATCAAATTCGCCAATCCCGCCAACAACAAATTAACGAAGCCCAAGCCAAACTCAACCAAATTCAGCAATCCCGCCAACAGCAAATTAACGAAGCCCAAGCCAAACTCAGCCAAATTCAGGAATCTCGACAACAGCAGATTAATGAAGCAGCGGCAAATCTCGATCGCATCGCCGAAGTGCGTCCCGTTGACATAGCAGCAGCCGCCGCCGAAGTCAGTTCCGCCGCAACAGCCGCCAAACAAGCCAAAGCCAATCTGGATCTAGCTTACATCCGTGCTCCCAGAGACGCCCAAGTCCTGAAAATTCACACGCATCCGGGGGAAAGGGTGGGAAACGACGGCATTGTCGAACTCGGACAAACTCGCGAGATGCTAGCTGTTGCGGAAATCTACGAAAGCGATGTGGACAAAGTACGCCTCGGACAAACCGCCAAAATTACTAGCGATGCTTTGACCGGCGAATTGCGGGGAACTGTCGAACATATTGGTTTGCAAGTGCAGCGGCAAAACATTGTTAACACCGATCCTTCTGCGAATATTGATGGTCGAATTGTGGAAGTAAAAGTGCGCTTAGATGAAGCTTCCAGCCAGAAAGTAGCGGGATTAACCAATTTGCAAGTCAAAGTGGCGATCGGGGAAATTAAAGATTAAAAAGACTTAAACCGCAGGGTCGCTTTCTTCAATCCAAAATCCAAAATCTAAAATCTAAAATCCTATGATTGGACTCATAAAACCCTTACAACAGTTAAAACGCAGAACTTCCCTCGGATGGCTGCAACTGAGTCACGACAAAGGCCGAATGGCCGTTGCAGTAGCAGGAATTGCCTTTGCTGACGTTTTGATGTTCATGCAGTTAGGCTTTCAAAATGCGCTTTACACCAGCAATACGCGCCTGCACCAAACTTTGCAAACAGACTTAGTTTTGATTCACCCCCAAGCGCGAAATTTGATTAATTTGTCTTCCTTCCCCAGGCGCAGATTGTATCAAGCAATGAACGTACCGGGCGTGAAATCAGCCGAGCCGCTTTACGTGAAAATTGCTAACTGGAAAAATCCCGAAACTCGGCGCGAAACGTCGCTGATGGTCGTGGGTTTCAATCCCGATCGCCCTGCGTTTGCGCTTCCAGAAGTTAACCAAAATTTGAGCGCGATTAAATTGCCGGATACTGTGCTGTTCGATCGAGCTTCTAGGGGAGATTACCAAGGGACGATCGCACAAATTGCTGAAGGCAAAGCCGTTAAAGCTGAGGTAGAGCGACGCACGATTAACGTCAGCGGTTTATTCACAGTTGGAGCATCTTTTGCCGCCGACGGTATTTTGATGACTAGCGATCAAAATTACCTGCGCCTGTTTCCCAGACAAAACGCCGCGAGTGTTAATGCCGGATTAATTCAACTGCAACCGGGTGCTGACCCCGTGGAAGTTCAACAAGTTTTGAAAGCATATTTACCGCCGGATGTCAAGGTACTAACCAAACAAGAATTTATCGATTTTGAGAAAAACTATTGGGCTAAGAATACTGCGATCGGCTTTGTATTTAACTTAGGCGTCGCGATGGGTTTTGTAGTTGGTGTGATTATTGTTTATCAAGTTCTCTCAACCGATGTCAGCGACCACATGGGAGAATACGCTACTTTCAAAGCGATGGGCTACCGCAATGTTTATTTACTCGGCATCGTTTTTGAAGAAGCTCTAATTCTTTCCGTCCTCGGTTTTTTGCCAGGAGTAGGAGTCTCTCTCGGACTCTACTCTTTAACTCGCAAAGCTACAAATTTACCCCTTTATATGACGCTGCTTAGAGCATTTATAGTCTTACTTTTGAACGTGATTATGTGCACTATTTCTGGAGCAATTGCCACCCGTAAACTGCAAGCAGCCGATCCAGCAGATATGTTTTAAGGGAAAATGAATCAGAGAGTATGAAAGACTAAAACCCTGACTAAAAACATATTTTTGTAATCCTTCTCTTCTTTTTCCTCTGCCTTGTTGGCGACAAAAGCGGTTTATTAGACTTGAAGTGAAAAATTTCCCAATCTTGAAATCCATCTGCCTTCATCTGCGTTAATCTGCGGTTTCCCTCTTAATCAAAGATTTAGGCAACCTTGTCTCTTAATTAAATCTCCAACCTCACACCAATAACATATGAATTCTACTACTCTCTACCCAACAACCAACCCATTACAGATTCCTGAACCTGTAGTTTCCGCGCACCACCTCGACCACTACTTCGGTCAAGGTCAACTGCGAAAACAGGTACTTTTTGATATTAATCTCGAAATTCAAGCAGGTGAAATCGTGCTGATGACGGGACCTTCCGGTTCTGGAAAAACTACGCTTTTAACTTTGATTGGCGGACTGAGATCCGGTCAATCGGGAAGTCTCCAAATTCTCGGTCAAGAAATGTGCAAAGCGAGTGCAGACCAATTGGTAAAGGCGCGGCGCAAAATAGGCTATATTTTTCAGGCGCACAACTTGCACCGCAGTTTGACGGCGCTGCAAAACGTGCAAATGGGTTTGGAAGTTCACGGCAATTTGTCGCGTTCCCAAATGCGCGATCGCTCTGCAAAAATGCTAGAGTTAGTAGGACTGGAACAGCGGATTAACTATTATCCAGATGATTTGTCGGGAGGACAGAAACAAAGAATTGCGATCGCCCGCGCTTTGGTCAGTCAACCGCAAATTGTTTTAGCTGACGAACCAACAGCCGCCCTGGACAGCAAATCCGGTCGCGAAGTGGTGAATTTGATGCAGCAATTAGCCAAAGAACAGGGTTGTACTATTTTGTTAGTAACCCACGATAACCGAATTTTGGATATTGCCGATCGCATCGTTCACATGGAAGATGGAAAATTAGCCTAATTTTTAAATTTCTGAAGAATAGACATCACCCATAACTCCCTCATTTTCAATTTTGGATGTCAAAATTTAATCCAAAATTGCCAAACCCCAATCTAAACTCGTCCCAGGACTATTCACTAATTGCTAACAACCAATCCTGGGCGGTCAATCCCCAAATTTTGCAGGTACATTGCTTCGAGTTTGGGCATCGACGATTCTACAGAACCGCCATAACGCCGAAAAGAAGGCCAGATGTAAGCGAGTTTTCTGACTGCTGGCTCCAATCGACCCGCTTCTATATCTTCTAAGGCACCTTTTTCTCGGATTAACTCTATAGCCATCAAATCTTGATTTTGGGGGCTGAAATCGCGGACGCCAAATTTTTTAGCAAATCTGTCCCAAGTTGTGCTGAGAAACTGATATCGCCCCGCTGCGTCGGAACATAGTTTTTTGCCATAGCGACGGCCGCACCTCATTTCCCTAGGATGATCTTGAAAGCTGACAAATTTCGTGCCGGTGTACTGAGTGCGGTAGCCGTCGGCGCTAGCAGTTCCTTCGGCGGCGGCAATTGTGTCGAGAAAGGCTTTTACTCGACGTTCCGGGCCGATGCTATCGAGTCTGTTATCCTGTATTGGCTCTGGTGAATTGAGGGTTGCAGTTTCCGATTCCCGATCGCGCTCGATGTTATCCTCTCCTTGGTCTGCTGAATCGATCGCCGCAACTTCCTGCAGGCGTTTCGGGGCGGGCGAGCTTTCTGGCGAGACCGATTGTGCCCACAGCAGTCTCGGCGTCATTCGACCTAAGAAAAAGCACAAACAGATTAATAAAGTCCACGAAAGTTTAAAACGGAGGCGTTTGGACAGTTGCCTGCGCTGCCGCACAGGCCACCCGTGCAGAGGGAGGGCTGCGGGCAAGATTCCCGTTTGCTGGCCGAAGGCGAACAGCGATTTCAGCGCTAGCAAGGTTTGCTTGTAGAAACCGGGTGCAAGTTTCCGAGATCTCATTGTTGCAGCGAAAGTCTCGACATCAGTCAGAGTCACTTCTGCCAGCGGTTTTTCTACAAACAGCCGAAAACGGTTGGCCGCCTGCCAGCTAAAGCGCTTGCTGCGGGGGGATTTTTGCTCCACCCAGAGGCGAATTAGCTCGATGTCTGAAATGGGTTGCAGATGGCTTCCCAGATGTTCTGGCGCGTACAAGAGTACCTCCTGATATCACTTCTAGTTGAAGGTTCCCAGTGAGAACGGATGAGTGAAACAGGGAGCAAGGGAAACTGGCTTCAACCATACTAAGTGATACTACTAAGCGCTCACCGGGTCAAGCTGAATGACCGATTGTTCGAGCAGTTGAGTGTAAAGTTGACCCAGTTGGGAGGCTATACCGTCCCAACTGAAATAGGTTTCGACGCGCTGGCGGCCTGTGTGTCCGAGTTGCTGGCACCATACTGAGTCCATTAACAAGCGATCGATCGCATCGGCAAAGGCTGCTTCATTTTTCGGCGGCGCAAGCAAACCTGTTTCTTTGGGCACTACAGTATATTTCAGCCCTCCCACGTCGGAGGCGATTACGGGGGTGCCGCAGGCCATCGCTTCAATGGCGACTAAACCGAAGGGTTCGTAGTGGCTGGGAACGACGCACACATCGGCGGCGGCGTAGTACCCAGGGAGAATGTCTCGGCTCAAGGCGCCGGGAAAACTGGTAATGTCGCTCAGGCCGAGTTCTTCAACGATGCTGCCGATACGATCGCGCTCTTTGCCATCGCTTTCCCCCTCACGCCACCCGCCGCCAATTATGAGTTTTAAATCGGCTTTGGGCACCGCCGACAGACTGACGGCGCGGACTAAGGTTTCTATGCCCTTGCGGGGGTCGAAACGGCCGACGTACAACACGACTTTGGTTTCCGGGGCTATGCCCAAGTGGCGGCGGGCGGTCGATCGGGCGATCGAGCCGAACCGTTCAGTGTCGGTACCGCAGGAAATGATGTCAATATTGCCTTTTGAGGAAACCAGAGACCTCATGTGTTCTTTTTCTTGGGGACTGGTAGCCACTACGCGATCGGCTGTTTCCAAAAGTGTTTTTTCGACTTGCAGCCTGGTTTTGGCAATCATCGGAATTGTCGAAACCGACTTGTATTTAATTGCTGCCAAAGAATGGTAAGTGTGAACTTGCAGCAGAGGTTGCGATTTTTTCAACTCCATTCCCACCCAAGAAGACAGCCAGTAATTGGTATGAACTAACGGATATTGAAAGCCTGACTCTAACTGAAACTTCTGAAATTCTTGAACAAAGATTGGCAAATATCCATAAAGTTCATCGCGGGGAATAAATTCCTGTGGCCCTGCTACTAGCCGAATTGTCCGGCAATTGGGACTGTGCTGTACAATTCTTGCTTGTTGGCGATCGGATAAGCGGGTGAACATATCAACTTGCCACCCCTGTTTAGCCAAAGCTTCTCCTACTTGACGCACGTAAACATTTTGCCCGCCCGCTTCTTCTTTGCCAATTTCTACAGCGGGATCACCGTGTACGGAGATGAGAGCGATGCGTTTTTTAGTTAAGGAATTCATGTTTTTTACCAAAAATTTAAAAATTCTTAGGAGAAGATTGAAAGTGCCATTTTGGCTGCTGCGCCGGGACTGGAATCTTCTAGCTAATTTGTATTAAAGTCAAAATGCGGGATCGATAAATCATCCTTCCGGGATAAGTTGCAGGGAAAAATTTACAAACGACTTCCTTCTGCTGACAGAGACGTGCAGCAGCTAAAAATCTAGATAATCTAAATGGAAATGAACGAGGGTGAAGGGAATTTTCCGTATTCTTGCCTGTGTCAAACTCGCACCTTCTAGCCATCTCTAACTAGAGCCTGCTTTTAGCTTGCTGCTAGAGATGCCAGATCGGTCGAAGGTATAGTTTTACCCCTCTGGATAAATAAGTAAAGGTTTCTCCAAAGCAGAAGTCGGTTGTCCCGAAGACCGAATGTTACAGGGCCAGCGAAAAAAAAGCAAAATTATTGCATTCAAAATTTTTCTTTCCTTCCGCCTTCGGCCTTCCTTCTTGCTTATTGCTTGTGGCTTCTTATGTCAAACCAGGAGTGCGAGTTTAACTTCTAATTTCCGGTTTGTCTAATCTTAAGAGTTCTTCCGATGTTTGCGTGGGGAGGATTCGCCGTTTTCGCTGTTGAGGATATTGTTTCGCGAACCAGGCATTCTGGAACCGTATCGGTTAGTCCAAACTTGGGTAAACTCGGCACCTAAGAAGAGAATTTGAGCGGAATAATTAATCCAAAGCAGGATAATCACGAACGATCCCGCAGCACCGTAGGTAGAGGCGATACCGCTACCTCCGAGGTAAACTCCAATTATGGATTTGCCGATCGTAAACAGCACTGAGGTGATGGCGGCGCCGATCCAAACATCATTCCAGGCAAGATGGACATCGGGCAGAAGTTTGTAAATTAACGCAAAAAGCAGCGTAACTACGCCAAAGGAGATAGCAAAGTCCACAATCTGCCAAATGTTGATTGGTAATTGCAGCAAGCCGTTCAACCAATAGCTGACGGCGGCTAAAATGGCACTAATTACTAAAGATACTAGCAGTAGAAAGCCTATGCCTAAAATCATGGCAAAAGACAATACGCGGTCTTGCAGAAATCCCCAAATTCCTCGTCCGGGGGGCGGTGAAACATTCCAAATAGTATTGAGGGCTTCTTTAAGATTAGTAAACACGTTGGAAGCGCCCCACAAAAGTGTAGCAATACCGACTAAAGTAGCAATCATTCCCGACTTTGGTTCGGAGGCTTTGAGGATGAGTTCTTGGACGGTTTGGGCGCCTTCTTTGCCGATTAAACTTTGGAGTTGGGCGACGATTTGACCTTGGGCTGCGTCTGCACCAAAGACTAAACCGGCGATCGCAATTACGATAATTAGCAGCGGGGCGAGGGAGAAGACTGTGTAATAGGCTAGGGCGGCGGCTAAGGTTGGCGCTTTATCTTCTTGCCATTCAGTAAAAGTTTGTTTGAGCAGCGATATGACTGTTTTTAAGTTCACGGTCTTTGGTTTCCTTATACTTATCGTCCAAGGGATCTTAATAGGTTAAGAGTATTTTAGCCTCAGCCACAAGATAGATTTATCGATTAGCAAATTCGGAAGATTACTTTTATGTCTGATTCCAACACAACTGTTAACACCACCGATATAACGTTGTCCAAAAAAGCAATTTCTTGGGCAAAATTGAGCGCCCTAGTAGCGCTGGTCAATTTTTTGCTGGTACTTTTCCATTTCAGTTACCTTCAGTTGCGGCCTGTTTATCAGAGCTACTTTCCAGGTTTAGTTAAAATTTATGACCCGATTAAAGGCATTGATTCAAGTTTACAAAATCCAGAATATTTGAAAAGCGCTGACCAGTTTTGGCGAATTGATGCGTTGTTTATCGGTTTTTTTGGGGCGGAATTTTTGATTAAAAGTCTGTTCCATACCCGCCGCAAACCGGGGGTAACTTGGTTGGATTTTGTGCTGAGGCGCTGGTACGAGGTGTTTCTGGTGATACCGATTTGGCAGGGGTGGCGGATTCTGCCGGTATTGGTGCGGCTTCACAAGTCGGGTTTGGTGAATCTCGATCGCGCAGTTGCTCAAGTTACCTACGAACCGGTGGCTTATTTAGCCAATACGATCTCGGAATACATGATGGTGCGGTTTATCAATCAAGCTAAAAGTTCGATCAAACAGGGCGACGCGGCGCAGATGTTGCTGGCGCAGCAGCCGTACCTTCATGTCAATCAGGAAAATACGATCGAACAAATTACCAAGCGGATTTTGGATCTGACAATTTACAAAGTTTTGCCACAGGTGCAACCAGATTTGGAAGAATTGCTGCACCACAATTTGGAAACAACAATCAAACAGTCGGATTTTTATCAAATCCTGCAAACTTTCTCTCCGATTAACATTTTGCCGACCGAGATGACGGAACAGCTAGCAAGTTATTTGACTCAAACTGCTGTGAATGTGGTATCTACTACTTATGAAGACGATAAAGGTAGAAAAATTCTCGATAATTTCAGCCAAGAATTTAATCAAAGTTTGCGGCGGGAATTGCAAGATGAGAAAACTCTCGGGGAATTGCAGTCGCTGCTGTCGGATTTGTTGGAAGAAGTGAAGTTGAATTACATTCAAGGCGGGTTGAAGTCCGATCCGGTGCAGACTTTTACGGAAATTAACTCGCTCCGGGGAGTAAGGGAAAGTTGATACAGCAATGAGTTCCGGTTTTGTGAATTGGATGGTTTGGAACGAACCGATGAAGCTCGCCTTAGCCCTATTATGGCGAAGGAGGATAAGAGAAGAGAAAGAGTTTACAAGTTCTACGGGTAAGGTGCGCCTCCTCGGCGCACCTACGAATAAGGGTAGTGGGGATATCCGAAATAGCGGGGTATAAACCTATCTGAATCCCAAGCTAAAATAAAAGAATTAACGTAAAACCTCTATCATATTAGATATCTATCTTGAACAACCTTACTTGCCTGGAAATAGAAGTCGCTCAAACAATGTTGAGGTTAGCAACGTTGGTGGGCTTAACACTTTTAATCGCCTTTTTTGTGGCGTCAGAACTAGCATTAGTATCAGCCGATCGCCATCAAATCCGCCAACTTGCCCAGTTGGACGATCGCCCAACGGCTAAAACCGCCGAACTCGTCCACCAAGCTCAGAACAACATACCGCATTACCTGTCTGTGACTCAAACTGGCACAACAGCAGGGAGTTTGCTGTTGGGTTGGTTGGGTGAGGGAGCGACTGTACACTGGATCGAACCGTGGATCGACAAATTGCCGATCGGTCATTTGTCCGCCGTGCTGACTGCTCATTCGATCGCAGTTCCCACAGCTTTTATCTTAGTAACTTACGTAGAAATAGTCTTAGGAGAACTAATCCCCAAAGTATTAGCAACCCACGCCCCAGAACGCACCGCTTTGCTGTTGATGCCTGCCCTCGAACTTTGCTCAAAATTACTGTGGCCGCTGCTAGCAATTCTCAACGGTACCGTGCGGCTGCTGACTGGTTGGATTACCAGTAAAGAGTCTCAACCGCTGCTATCACCTTCCCAGACCACTCTAGTTCAAAAAGATTCTCATTCGGCACTAATTTCTGGCCTATGGGAAGTGACAGCAGTTAACGAAAAACTTGGGTTAAATCTGCCGACTAACCAAGCTTACCAAACAATCGCCGGGTTCGTGATCCACAATTTAGGTAAAATGCCCAATCAAGGCGATCGGCTATTGTGGGGCGAGTTGGAAATAGAAGTAGAAAATGTAGTAGAAGGCAGTTTAGAAACAGTGCTACTGCGTCAGGTAACTCGCCCTTTGTTTGAGACTCAGCAGCCAGAACTTGTGTTGAATTGATAGCAAATCGGGGTACACATTTGATTGTAGTTCCAACCGTGATAATGGCATTGCAATGCGCCGCTACAAACCTTTCCTGGGGATAAAGGACTGCAGCGGTGCAACGAGCGATCGCGTAATGTCGCAGCTTGTCCATTTTCTGGGCGAAAAATTGCCAGCCACTCCCTGTCAGGCGATCGGGCTAAAACAGTATTACGTTGTAATTAGTCGCTCAGTGCGACAACTTACCAAAAATCTGCAAATTGCATAAAGCACAGTTTATGAGGTGGATATGCTGAAAACACTTTGGGCTACTGTTCGACAAGGGAAAATTGAACTGCTAGAGTCATCCTAATAGTTAAGAAATATTAAAAAGCGATGTAGTAATGCAGAAAAAGTGGGATAGTTGATTACTATAATAAATCTGTAGTAGAGCGTATTGAAATATAGGAGCTAAGGCTCAAAGCGAAAAAAGGAAAGTATTACGATTAAAAGCAACGATTATTCATCTGAGTTTGAGATAAAATCCAAAGAGAGTTATCCGATGCAAAAAAGTGTCGATGAAAATAACATTAACCCAGGACAACAGCTAAGGGAATTTATCAAGAAAATTTTTCCTGCTGATGTCAAAAATGACTCCTTTATTTCAAGAATAGATTATATTCTGCAAGCTGATGGAGAATTGAGAGATTTAGTTTACAATAGTACGATAAACTATGTAGTGCGACGGCTTATAGTAACCGCTGATTATTTTAAAAGAAAGTGTGAAAAAGAGAATAAAGGAAATGAAAAATTCATAACAGATTTGAGAGCTTTCCTGAAGGATGATATGCGCTTCCCTGAAAAGCATATCGGACTAATTATTGTCTTAATTAGTGAGTGTTGGGATAAGAGAAATGCAGACGTAGCAGACAGCACTAAACATAAAATAAGAAAGAGAGCCAGAAATAATAATAAGGCTTGCTATATCTGTGGCGGCGAACTGGAGTTTGATATAGGAGATTCATACAACTCAGTTCAAGTGGAGCATAAATGGCCGAAAGCAATGGGCGGTTCAAGTGATAATTTCAATCTTGAAGTCGCTTGCCAAAAATGTAATTGTAAAAAGTCCGATCATATAGATGCTAGCGATTTTCACTATGAAAAGATATGTCTCGTAAGTGATGAAAACGATCAACACTTTTCCACTGAGATGAACAGGGAATATGAATTGGCTTTATGGGCTAAAAGAGAATTTAAGTGTTCTATTTGTGAAAAATCAGCAGCCGATGCGGGAAAGTTAAAATTTGGACGCAAAAATCCCAATGATAGTTGGCATTTCTTAAATATAGAGATTTTTTGCGAAAAACATCACAAAATAAGGGGATAGTTATGACTGAACATAGGTGTTATTTTGGCAGTTTAATATCACAGCGCGCCGATAAAAATGTAACTCGTTTTTTTGTTTTTAATGCACGCGCAAAAGATTTGAAAGAGTGGTTGGGGATTCGACGAATAAAAGATGTCAAAAAAGGAGCGCAGCGTGTACTAAGAAAAGCTAGAGCTAGTGCAGTTACAAAATTTATAGAGGCTAGTTCAATCAATACAATTCCTAATAGTATACTTATAGCTTTTGATCCCGGCAAAGCAAAGTTTACTTCTTTAAGTAAAGAAATTATCGAAGGTATTATTCCAACAAATAGTCCCTTAGAAAACCCTGTCAACATATTGAATGGGTGTGAGAATCAACTCAATTGGGGAGTTATTGAGTTTTCATTTGAACGCAATGAACAAGAGGATGCTAAACCAGCACTTATTGTAGACGGACAGCACCGTCTTTATGGTATGTCTAATTTTGATAAAGAGGATTTACCAATAACAGTTGTTAGCTTAATAGATGCTAATCATCAAGAACAAGCTTTCCAGTTTATTGTAGTAAATAATAAAGCAGTACGAGTTTCAGCCGAAAATGTCAAATCTATTATTGCAGATTTTGATGAAGATGAACTTGAGAAACGACTTGTACTAGCGCGTGTGAAATATGGTGATAAGCCACTGATACTTAGATCTCTTAATGATTCTCCATCAAGCCCATTTCAAAATTTATTAAATTGGTCTTATAACAGAGAGATTACAGAAGAAACTCAGCTAGTGCCAATTACTGCCATAGAACAAACAATGCGATATATTCGTAAGTCATTTACAGTGCTTGAAAATGATGAAGATTCCTTAATCGAGTTTTTCTGTGCAACCTGGAGAGCGGTGAAAGGAAATTACCCAGAGCTTTTTGGAAAAAATAATCAATTTATGACGAAGGCAAATATTAGTGCTTTCAATGAGTATATCACTGACCGATTAGTATATTTTTGGGAGATGGATTTACTAGATGTATTTGAAAATGATGAAATTGAAGAAAAAGTGTTAGATATCATTAAACGTTTACCTAAAGAATTTTGGCTAAAAAATTGGAAGCTTAGAATTCAAGACACTCCCAATTTTAGAGACATCATAAAAAATGATTTAAAGACTATAATTACTAATTCAAAACTAGGCAAGGATTGGATGAATGGTTTAGAGTTGATTGAAACAGAGGAATAGAGAAGCTCCATATATTTGAAGCATTTGTTTTGCCCTTAAAAATCAAGTTCCAATTGTCTAACTAATCGATCGCGCCAGACAGGCCTGGGCGAGCCGCGGCCCGCCCACCGCGATCCGTTTACTTGACAGCAAGCTCAATCGCACCCCCAACCAACTGCTCGTAATCCTCTAACAACCACGGAGGCAAACAAGTATTCGCATCCTGAACCCGCAACTGTCCAGGGCGACAATACATCATCGCCGCCAACAAATTATTTACAGCTTTAGGTGCTCCAAACCCTTTACTCAACTCAGCAACCAACGAGTTAAAAAACTCGCGATCGCTCTCATGCAGCGGCTCGTTAATAAACCCGCTGCCCAGCATTGCTTTGTAACCCTTGCCAAAATCGCTCTGGTACAAAACTTCTACTTGTTCGCCGGAAACGCTCAGCCACAAATCGGCAATTTGCTTGCGAATTTGCCGCAAATCTGCTATCACCAATTCAGCCGTTGGGTCGATTTCATAGAGATTGACCGCAGCAGTTAATTGATTGAGAAACTGCGGCAGATAATCTTGTTTAACAAGTGGTTGTTCTGTTGTCGTAAATGCGCTTTCAAACACCTTTTCGTAATCTTCAAGCAACCACTGCGGCAAGCGGGTGCGAGCATCGGGAACCCGCATTTTTCCCGGAACAAAATACAGCATCGCACCCAGCAGAGCATTGATAGCTTGAGGCTGCACCAACCCTTTACTAATGTCGGTCAATTGCTGCAAAAATTTTTGTTCTGCTTCAGTCATTGCTTCTGCTTGCAAGCCACATCCGAGTATTGCTTGATATCCCTTGCGAACTTCTCCTCGGTAAAAATTTTCTAGTTTCTCGGAAGGAACAGTCAGCCAAAAATCAGCCATTTGTTTTCTGATTTGGCGGAGTTCCAAAACTACCGATTCGTCAGACGGATCAATGCGGTAAAGATTGACGCATCCTAACAGTTGATTCGCAAATTGCGGGGATTGAATGTACTGAGCTAGCAAGTCAGAACTTGAATCAGACTTGACGGCGGATTCTGTCTCAAAAACTTGTTCATAATCCCCAATTAACCAGTGCGGCAAACGGTTGCGAGCGTCGGGAATTCGCATGGTTTCCTGCGGGAAATACAGCATCGCGGCAAGCAAGGCGTTGACAGCTTTGGGATGGACTAATCCTTTGCTAATCTGGGTTAATTGCTGCAAAAACATTTGTTCGCTTTCCATCATCGGTTGACGTTGGAAATCGCTCTTTAGGAGGATTTTATAGCTGTTACCGGGCGTGCTTTTGTAAGCGGTTTCGAGGTTTTCGGTGGGAACGTTAAGCCAAAAATCAGCGATTTGTTTCCGGATTTGACGCAGTTCGGATATTGCTGAGATGTTTGATGAGTTTCTTTGGTAAAGCTTGAGGGCATTCGAGAGAATCTCGCCCAAATCTGGCTGCTTGGGAATGCTATCCTCTAAGTTTCGCGATGCTTCCAGGTGGCTGGTTTGCCATTGGCCAAAGAGTTGTTGGAATAATTTGCCGATCGCCCCAGAGTATGCAACACTGTCAAAACAGCGCGGATTGCCTTGCATTTTTTGCTGAATTTCCTGCCGTTTTTGCTGCCGCAATTGCGGGTTAGTGCCGAGGGTAACGGCTAGCTGAATGTAAGATGCTTCGTCATAAGCAATTAAATCAGGCATTTGCAGTTCCCGCAGCATTGCCGAACCTTGGCGGAACCGCAAAGCATTTCCTTCCACAACCACGGCCGGCAATCCTACTTGCAAAGGATCAATTAACGATGTTGCCCCAGCATAAGGATAGGAATCGAGATAAACATCTGCTAGCTGCAAAAATTCTTTCACATCCGCGCGACTAGGCAGTTGTTTTAGGAACCGCAAGCGGTTGTTATTGACGCCGTATTTAGCGCAAACAGCGTTGAGATTGTTGACAAAAGGTGTCGCCGGATAGGTGCGAGTCCAAGCCGGCCCGAAGGGATATAAAATCAAGATTGAATCGGGTACAGCAGCTAGAATTTTTACCCAAGTCTCCCTCAACTCCGGCAAAATTTTGTAGAAGTTGGCGCCGGAGATAAAAACTGTTGTATTGTCTGAAATCCCCAGACTTTGGCGGGTAGGTTTAACGGTAGCTACTTCCGATTCTGTTGCATATTTAAAACAAAAACCGCTGCCTTGGAGAACAGCCAACTGTTCGCGATATTGTTCTTGATAACTAGCATCCGGCGCGGTAAATTGGCCTGCGATGTAGTAATCCATGTGCCGGATGCCGGTGGTTGTCGGGGAACAGAAAGATGTAGTTTGTACCCTCGCTAAACGGTGAATTGCTAGTGAAGTCAGCGGTTTGTTAATAGCTGTTAAATTTGTACCGAAAAACAGGATATCTAAGTCGTCGGCGCGGATTGTTTGGACTTGCGATGCAAAGTCTTTCGGGAGTGCAACCAGTTTGTCGGCGCGACTTTGACAGTATTGTTCTAATTGGTGACCGCTGGTGTTGAGCGCGTACAGATAAATCTCGAACTCGTTGCGGTTTAAATGCTCGAAAACCGGGATTGTGGCGAAGGTTTCGGTTTGCGGCGCGAAATGGTCGTTGATGATGCCGAGGCGGATTTTTGTGCGATTTGGCGATCGCGCTGGGAAGATACAATCAATTGAACTGCCGCGATTCTTAAGCGAAAACTCAATAATTTCCGCCCGTTTGGTGTAAATATCGCGTAGGTTGGCAGTGGTAAAATAAAGCGGGATAAAGTTCGCAACTTGCGCGAACAACAAAGCAATATTTTGCCAAAGTGGCGAATCTGTATTTTTGAACAAATTACTATGTAAGTAATCAATCCAGCCTTGGATGAATAGATAGTAAGTGTCGGCTTCTCCTCGGCTTTGAAATACGTTTGGACAAGTAAACATGAATTTGAGATATTCGTTGGCGAACCAATTAGGCACTGTAGCGCGATCGTACTTGAGCGACAATTGGTCTGCCCGTAGGTACAGCATGGCTGCGAGCAGGTAATTGATGGCTTTTGGTTCGTTAAATCCTTTCGCCACATTGGCGACTAATTCGCTCACAAAAGTTTCTTCTGTATCCGTTAGCGGTTCATATCTAATGTCGGTGGCCAGCAGAGCTTGGTGCGCTTTTCCTATGTCGCCAGAATAAGCACTTGCAAGTTGATCTGCTAGTAAATTAAGCCAGATGTCAGCAATTTGTTTTCTCGCTTGGCGCACATTTGCTAATGCTGCTGAGTCTGACTGATTACTTTGATATTGTCCAACAATGCTGATTAGGGAAGTCATAGACACGGGTGCAGCAACAGATTTTTTAGCCGAAAGCTGAGTAGCTGCTATCAAAGCTGAGCTAACTTTTGTAGCCATTTCAGACCAAGAGAACTTTTTAACTTGTTCCAGACCAGCAGCAATTAATAATTGACGGCGGTCAAAGTTTTGAATTTCAATAAATGCCTTTGTCAGTTCATCAACATCCTCACCGTTCACATATAAAGCTGCTTGACCCAATACTTCAGGAATGGAGCTATTTGGAGAGGTAATTACTGGGCAACCGCAGGCTATGGCTTCCAGCAATGGCAAGCCGAAACCTTCATATTTTGAGGTCTGAACTAATGCTAAAGCGCCCGAGTAAGCGCTTCGCAATTCATCGTCGCTCAGTTTTAGCAGGTGAACTGTGATGTCGGAAGTGTATGCTTGCAACTCTGTCTCTAATGCCGAGTTACCGCCGACGCAGACAATCTCAAATAGATGTTTACTGCCAAATTGAGAGAAGGCTTTGAAGAAGAAAACGGCATTTTTATAGCCGTTAAATCCGACGCGATCGCCAACCCAAAGAAAGTAAGGCTTTGAAATACCATATTTCGTCTTTAATTGGTTAACTTCTACCAATGTCGATGGTAAGAATGTCCTATCAATTCCGCAATGAGCAATTGTTACCGACTCCTGAGAAATATCTGGAAAGCATTTTACTAAATCGCGGGCTGTATTTTCTGAAATTGCAAGGTATGCAGAAGCATGGCGGATACCCTGATGTTTCTCTTTCCACATCGGGTTAGCTAGATTCGCTCCCATGACTTCTGGAATCATGTCATAAGCCATGAAGACAGAGGGTGTCGCTCGCGGTGTAGTGTAGTAAGTAGAAATAAACAAATCGGCTTGTTCTTCATCGCAGATTTGCTGCAACATTTCGCGATCGCTTTCAGTATTACTATAGTCATAAGCTGCGACTTGCCGATAATTTATTCCGGCAATTTTTGGAGCAGTTCCATTGCGATCGAGCACTAGGATGTGCTGGCTGAAACTCTGACTTGCCCATTCTGTAATTAATGAATGCCAGACGCGGGTAATTCCAGATTTGTGTAGCTGAAACATTACGCCGTCTATGATAATTTTGGGCGATTGCTTTTGCGTTTCTGAAGTTGGGTGTTGTTGAGATTCGCTTGAGAGGAAAACAGCGGGCAGCAAACTAATTACTTTTGAGGAATTGCTGCATTTCAATCCTTCTCTAATCTGTGCGATCGCCGAATCTACCTCCCCTCTAGCAATCATTGAATGCGCCATTTTTAGAGCTTCGATCGCATAGTGTTCTTTCGCCTGATGAGATAATTGCTCAGCGATATTTTGGGGAAGGTATGATTGGGAAATTTTAATAGCCTTGTGAGCGTCTGCAATGTTCCCCCCAGACTGCATTAAGCGAGAAGTTTCTGAGGCTGAGTGCAGCCGGAAACACGCTAAAATCTGAGGCTCGTACCAAACTTTACAATGAGATGCAATTCTTTTCCACATCTCCCAGTCAGCAGCAGAAGCAGCTTGCGCCGAAAACCCACCCAATGTCTGGTAAACGCTGCGCTTGACAACAATAGAAGCAAATTGAATCCTTTGCCTGACTGCAATTCGCTCTAAGAAGTTTTCTATAATCCCCGCTGTTTCCCGTTCAATTTCCGATAAAAATTGCTTATTTCCGCCTGCATCTATATAGTAGTGGCGGCAGAAAGCAGCTCCTACATTTTGAGCTGTTTCTAATGCTGTTTGCAGACTATTGTAAAATCCTGGCAAGACAATATCATCTTGATGCAGGATGTGAACCCAATTACCGCGAGCACGCTGGATGCAATCATTCCAGTTAGCAATTTGGCCGAGGTTTTGAGATTGCTTGTAGAAAGAAATTCTACCGTTCCCGACTTTCTTGACAATTTCCTCTACCTCAGAATTTGCAGAGCAATCATCCACTACCTCTATCTGCATTTCGCTGGAGTTGGGAGCTTGTTCCAGAACGCTTTTGAGGGTTTGTTCAAGATAGTGATTTTTTGGGTTGTAAGTCGGTATTATTACTGACCAAAAAGGTCTTTGAGTGCTTGCCGATTCAGGAGCGATCGCGGAAACTGTAACTTTTTTACCCTCTTCCCCGTCCCCAACAAACTCTTGCAAAAACTTAGAATAATTTTCCGGGGTAATTTGCAAAGTTCTATTTACATCTATCTTAGGGATTAACTCATTTTGTACAAAAGTTTTTAGCTGTGGATGCCAACCGTATCGCTTTGTAGTATGCAAAACCGATCGCGCCGCTTTAAGAAACTGCCAGTTTTGCAGGAGAGCTTGACGAACCAGATTAAAATAGAAGTTAAAATTTAAGGGAATTTGCTGGTGAAATCGGCGTCGCGCTTCGGGAAATCCTTGCACAAGAGCAGTATAAGCACATTCAACGGCGTGTTCTACCGAGCAATCCGTCATTTCTAAAACTTGCTCTGATGACTGTTGCCAATATTCAAGATCGTGGGCGATCGAAGCATATACTGATGTAGATGCCAGCAACAACTGAATCATCGGTAACGGTTTAGCCCAATCTGTTAATACTGTCTGCGTTACGCCGCTAGAACAGCCAATTAAAAGACTGCAATATTTCGTTAACTCCGCATTTTCTCGCAGAGTCAACACGCTACCATCAATAATTCGTGCATCTGCTACTGGAATTTTCAGGTTAGACGAAAGAATAATGCTGCAATCCGGTAAGCGAGACAGCAGCGATTGAGCAACAGACAAAGCATATTCTGGCTTAACAAAAGATTGACTGCTACTGCCCGTAAATTCAAATAAAATAACATGACTGCGTTTCAGCAAGTTGTGCTGCTCAGCAAAATTGCGGACTCTTTCAATCTCATCAGTTCGCAGGCGCAGAATATTCTGGATGGGAACAGTAATCGGTTTTGGATAGCCGCGGAAAAGAGATGCTTTAGTAGTTCCATCATAATTTTGATAGTTATTTGGACTCACCTGCGTCAAAAATACTTCATCAAATTCACCGCGATTAAGACGCTGCTGTACTTGTTTTTCCAACTCATACCAAGCTGCTACTATTTGCTGCCAATTATTGGCGGGAAATTCCCAAATTTCATCGACAAATGGATTCTCTTCAATTACACTCCGGCACATAGATGAGATTGCCCAAGTTAAATGGCAGTTTGGATAATCATGCTTGATTTGCCGAGCCAAAGTAGTTGCATGAAGGCAATCACCATTTAAGCCAAGTTGTCCTAGCAATATTCGCTTGCCAGAAGACTGTTCAGAAGTAAAAAATCGTGACCAAGAACGTTCTGACTGCAAGCGCGGTATCTCAGTTTCTAGGGACTTCGCGCTTCCCTCCAGAACAATAAGTTGGTCAATGTAGGGATTGTTTTGCAGCGCCCTCTCACTTTCCGAAGTAGTGAACCATGTAATTATGCAGTTTGGTTCGCTGTTTTTTAGCTCTTGGGCTGTTGCCAAATATGGCGATATTTCCTGGGGCTGAAAAACCGCAAAACCGTAATGTTTGTGCATAGGTGTATAGGGGTAAGAAGCTGGCTGAGATAATTGTTTCATCATTCAAATACCTAAAGTTAGAGCGTAATTTTATCTAGTCTCGATCATCATAACTGCAAGTTGTCGCAGGTCTATGTTTGGTTGCCAGTGCAGGCTGTGCATTAGCGCGGGATTCGATACTAATCGCTTATATTCACTCTGAAAATTCTCAGCCGGCTCTACATAGCGCGTCCAATCCAAACCGAGGTGAGAAAAGCAGACTTCTATCCAATCTTTTATGGAATGAGTTTTGCCGGAACCGATCGCTGCTTCAAAAATATTATCCTGCTCAATCAATGTCATTATACCCTGTGCTACATCACCCGCAAATGTCCATTCTTTCTCTACAGAGATATCACCTATTTGCAGTTTTTCATCAGCACCCCGTAGAATCTGCTTAGCGGCGAGTACAATTTTTTGGCTGACATGATTTGGTTTTCTGAGAGGGCTTTCGTGATGGAATAAATATCCTACATAGGCTTTGATACCGAGACTTCTGTAATATCTGGCTGCATAAACTGATTGAATGCGAGCAACTGCATAAGCACTGCTTGCTTCAAAAGCAGTATCCTCAGAAATAGGATTGCCATCATTATAGAATTGAACACCACTACCTGTAATAAAAACTTTGGAGGTAGGGCTGTGTTTGTACACCGCTTCTAAAATATTTAGTGTACCAGTGGAAATTGCTGCATGATTTTCAAACAGCGCATCGTGTCGCGTCGTTGATTTCGCAGCTAAGTGAAATATATAGGTTGGTTTGTATTCTTTTACGAACTCCTCAACCTGCTCGCAGTCAGATACATCGCCACGAATCCAATCTCCCGATCGCGATAAGCCTGTAGGTTTGATTCCTTTGGACTTGCACAACTCACTGAGATAATATCCGTCTTGTCCGTTAGCACCAAAAATAAGAGCGTTCACAGTTTATTTTTCTGAAAAACAAAGGTGGCAAATGTATAACGACATCCTTCATAGATAAAATCTGGATTCGGACAATCCCACTGCGGAACGTCAGGGAACACACAATTTTTCAATAAAGGAAAAAGTCGTTGTCGGAAGTCTTTCTGAGTGTAAAGGCGGAAGTCTACTGCCGGAATGCGATCGCCTGGTTTATACTGATCGTTATAATCGCACGTTAAAATAGCAGTACCTCCCGGCGCCAAAAGTTCAGCGATTTGCGTCATAAACAGTTCGTCATTTTGAACGTGTTCTACCACAGATGTTGAAAAAATAATATCATAGCTGCCCTTGATAGTAGACGGTTTGTGGAAATAAACATTGAGATCGCAGTTAATCGCCGGGTCTATTTCTTCTAAGTGGTAGCCGAGTTTCTTCAAGGCAGCAGCAGCACTATCTTCATGACTACCAACGCATAAAATTTTAGGTTTTACTAATTGCGCTGCAAATTTGTGAACAGTGTCCAATATAAAAGCTTGCTGAATATTAGCTTCCGGTATTTTCCGCGCCATCATCTCAGGAACTAAGGCAAATAATTGATTAATTACAGGTTGGTACTGGCTTCGCGCTTCATCGTCCAAGATGCGATTCAATGATGTTACATTAGGAACCCCAACCTTAAAAGATTGTTGAGATAAATTGCTCTTGCGGCTTTGCTCTTGACCTAGCACTTTATCGAGAATTTGCTCATAATCCAAAATGAAACTAGCTTCGCTCCACTCATTGTAGAACGGCACAAGCGGCGCGATGCCATTATTAATAATTTGCGTCAAACTTGTATCTTCAATACAAATTGAAGGATTCGCCGAAAAGACGTGACGGTACATTCCGCATTTATTAATCGCCAGAGGGCGCTGAACAGCTAAAGCGTGTTCTAGCACACTTGAAATTCCTCGGTCTTTATGGGTGTCATAGAAAAAAGCATTCAGTGTATTACTTGCCAAAAAATTTAGCAATTCCTTTTTGCTTAAGAACTCGTGGTTGATGACAAGCTGTATGCCCGGTTTTGAAATAAGTTTGCGACAGTTTTCAGCAGTTGCCTTAGCAAACTGTCCTTGCTGCTCCACCACATTATTAAAAGGCAAATGAAGCACTATTTTGGCACGCTCAAATTCTTGTTGTACCAGGCCAACCAAACGCTCAAAGCCTTTGTCACTAAATCCAAAGCCAAAACTTCCTATAGTGACAACATCAGGCATATTTTTAGCATTAATGTAAGGAAAAATTAGGCGCTTCGTCTTAAAAACAATAGGATTATTTTTTACCAAAGTCGGATCGGGACATAAATGGTAGTCAAACAGTTCTGGGGTAGCTTTGTCTGCTTCCTCCTGAGTGACTTCGTGCATTATTCCTAGCTGCGGCATCTGGTGGTATCTCGTAATCTCCTTTGTCAACCAGGGCATCGTTGCCAAATAGTAATTGTAAATAATTGCAGCCGGATTTGTTTGAGATACTGCCTTCTTAAGTTCTGCGTAATTAGCACACTCTGCATAAGCAAAGGAATAGCGAGAAGATTTTTGCAGAGCTTCTTTAATATTGACACCGTACTGGTAAATACCGCATTGTTTTTGTTTATGGGAAACAATGAGTATAGTAGCTTTAGGCGATTCTGCAACTTTAATCTCTACTGCCTTCCGTTCAGCTTTAGGAAGCATTCCGAAATCTTCTAAAACTTCTTCAAATTTTGTTGCAAATTTCTGGGGATGCCAGTCTTTTTGCATTTGTTTGACTTGCGGTACAGAGGATGCGATCGCATCCTTCAAACTGTGGAACGGATACGGCTTAATGTAGCGCTGAATGTGCCGAAATGTTTCATTAGCTGAAATTGCTAATGGTCTTCCACTTGATATGGCTTGATCGGTAGTGGCTGAAAGTCCCGGCATATTTCTGTTGTAAAGAAAACAATTCAGCGTATTCTGGCTGCACCACTCAATTAGTTGGTCTTTGGTCAGAAATTCATTAGTAATAACTACTTGCACTCCGCGCTTCGCTACTTTCTTACACAATTCGCTTAAGTATTCTCCATAATTTCTTTTATGGATTTTCCAATAGTGATCGTCGCCATAGGTGGACGGCGGGATATTAATTCTGACAATCGCTTCATCAAATTCTTTGTTAACAGCGTCTACTACTAATTCAAACCCTTTACCTATGGTTGCAAATCCAAAACTACCGATAACTGGTATCGACGATTCGCGGTAAGGAGTAACCAAGGTAGGAACTTCCAAAGGGCGCGGGAAAGCGTATACTCTCTTGTCTGCCACATTCATGGTCGGATCGATCGCTAAATAAGCATCAAAATCGTTAGCAGGACACAGAACAAAGGGATTATTAGTCAACGTTTCCAGCACTAGCGTAGCTTTTAATCCTGGCAGCAACCCTACTTGTTTTGTGTTGAGCCAGCTCATCGTTTGATGATGATAATTGAAAATGTAAAATTCATAGTTATTTGGGATTTCACAAGCAGTTTGGCTAATTTCCAAATACTCAAGCTCGTACTTGCCCGAAAGCAATAAACATTCATAAGCCATTTTGCCCGACTCGTAGATGCTGCAATTGGCTTTAACTGTATTCAGAAACAAACCGCGCGGTTTTCTTAAGCTGGGAGTAAATATTACAGAGTCAGGTAATGCTGTATTCTCCGCTACGCCTAAACTAGAAAGGAATGCCTTTAGTTCACTATAATTTTTAGCATAAACTACCGGATTCTCCCAGTTATCCCAAAGCTTCTCTGGTAAGTCCCAGCCAACAATACAGCGAGGCTTATATCTATTAATCTCCGTTTGGCAAGCCGCGTTTATAGCACTTCCTTTCATCAACAAACCAATAGATTTATCTCCCACCTGAGATAACTCTTTAAGGTTCATTCGGCTGCAATCAATAATATTACTAGCGGTAAATTTAGGTTGAGCTGAACAGTAAAAATTTAGCTGAGGAAAATCTGAAGCTATCTGCTTCAGGTGTTCGTTTAAATAAAAATAGTTTTGATTAGAAAAAACTTCTCCATTTTCTACTAAAATGCTATTTTCTCTAACTTCTATTTCCTTCTCTGGCTGCCCAAAAAAGGTAATCATGGGGGTGTAAATCGGTATCGGCAGCAGGTATTTATGATTTAGATGCTGCTGATACATCTGGCGATTAAAGGTATGAACGTTATTTTGGTACGTCATCCCGTAGAGTTTGAAAATATCATCAAAAACGCCAAACCACATATTGACAAATATGGCATCATGGGGGCAGTTTGGCGTTGGTTCTGTGCCTTGGTATTCGCTGCCTTGATACAGCGCGATCGGCAAATCTAAATCCTGCCAAAGATAAGTAGAGACTTCAGCGCACTCCAGGGTAATTTTTTCCCCAGGGAAACTAACTCTAACCGCCTGAATTACGGCTCTTGTCAAAATCACATCACCGCTCTGAAAACTGTTATGAATGAAGAAATGGGTCATAGCTTTATCCTGTTGTGCGCTGTCTTGTTTCTTGACTTAGTATTTGATAATCTCCACATTAGGCAAAGGGAAGATTAGACCAACACCGCTTTTCAGTATTTCTTCCTCGCGCTTGAGAAATTCTTCCTTAAAATGCCACGGCAAGACTAAATAATAATCCGGCTTCATTGCCCTTGAATCCGCTTCGCTGACAATCGGAATGTCAGTACCGAGGGTATAAGCGCCGTATTTATCTGGGTTTCTCTCCGCCGCTACATCTATAATGCGATTGTCAATGCCGCACCACTGCAAAATTGTATTGCCTTTAGTCGATGCACCGTAAATGTGAATGCTCTTACCTTCTTTTTTCAACATTTTTAGCAGCGAAACTAACTGCTCTTTATGCACGTTGATCCTGTCTTGAAAATTTTTGTATGGTTTGTCGGTATCCAGCTCCATGTCAAATTCTGCCTGACGTAATAGCTTGATGCGCGTCACAGCTTCTTGTTTCTTGAAGGCAAAGTTGTCAAGATGGGTTGCATAACAGCGAATGCTACCGCCGTTGATGTCGTTAAGTACAGCATCTACTATTTTCAAGTCAGCTTGTTTCAGTATATATTCCAGCACTGCTAAACTGTAATATTCCAAATGCTCGTGACAAATTGTGTCGTAAGAATTCATCTTGAGCATGGATGGCATATAAGACATCTCAAAGACCCACAAACCACCAGGAGCAAGCGCTTTTTTGATTTCTTTGCAGAAGCTTACCGGATCTTCCAGGTCATAAAACATGGCGATTGACGTAATAATGTCAATTTTTTCGCCTTGTAAAACCTTCGTGAGTTCTTCTGAAGGAAAAATGTCTTGAATTGCAGTAATGTCTCCAGTTATTTCTTGAGCTACGTCAGACGGATCGACACCAAATTTGATGAAGTTTTGCGGATAGCACTTTAGTAAAGTGCCGTCATTACAGCCAATATCTAAAACACGAGCATTGCTTTTGCCAATCAGGGATGCTGCTTCTTCAGTAATTCCCTGCAAATGATTTCGCATGGTATCGTTCGTGCCGGAACGATACCAGTAGGCAGAATATAAAACTTCCGGCGGAACCGTATGTTCCATCTGTAATAAACCGCAGGCTTTCTCGTCTTTGGTGGGATCGCAACGCACTAGAGAAAGGGAAATTTTTCTCAGGGGTGGTTCTTCTTTCCCTGGCTTGACAAAGGAACCTTGCAAATGCTGTTCGCCTAAATTAATGACTGGGGTGAGGGCTGAAGAACCGCATACCCGACAAGTTTTACGATGACCTAAGTGCATTGTTTTACCTCTAAAATTAGTTATTTTTTTGAGAGCCTAGCTTTTCTACCAGTGCTTTGAAATTTCCATCTATTCCATCTATACACTTATTCCGTTCTAAGTTCAAAATCGCTAGCTGTTTGACAACTCGATCTTTTTCTGAGGCTGCCACTTTTTCAAACTCATAGACTTTTTCTTGTTCGTGCCACAAGTTGCAGTTAACTTGGGCGAGCTGCGAAAAGATTTCGCCTATGCTGCCAAGGACATCAGGCACATAATTGCCTTCTTGTTTATAAACTTTATTTGAGGCGAAAGTCAGGCGAGCGATCGGAATTTGACCCGATATAGCAGCGCTAATAAATTCGTTCATTTCCTGCTGAAGCTGTTTTTCTTGAACAGCAAGGCTCTTGAGTCTGATTTCGTCTTCGGAATGCCACTGTTTCAATTTAACAATTGTCAATTTGTCGCAGAGAGAGCCAAGTGTTTCTGCCATAGGTCAACTGTGATTAGTTTAAAAGAATCTAACTGAGGATGTTTGGCGATAGCTCGTTTTTTCTAAAGGAAGTTTCCGCACATCACGCTTTAACCCTCGCTCCTGCCTTCGCGCTCAGTCATACACTAAAGATTTTATCGTAGTTTTTACCGCCAAGCTACTAATATAGATCGTTTGCTAACAGACGAATACCCATTTCGGTTGTTCCCAGAATAGTACCTACTATTTTATACAACGTTTTTGCACGTACACAGGATTATTTTACATAGAAAACGCTGAGGATTGAGACATCCGATCGCAAGTACCTTTAACATCACTCTCTCTCGTTCAATTGACAAATTCAACGCTCTACTCGATCTCAGACATAGGTAGACTAAGAGAGCGAGGATTGGGATATATTTGCAACCCTCTGGGAGCGACAATCAAATCCAGCACCTCCATCACAATAGCACCGAGTAAAGCATACTTTTTCCCAGGTGGGACGATTGCTTCAAACCAACTTTTCCTACCGCACACTTCGACTTCAACCCCACCAACAATATCTCTTTCAGCAGTCTCCTCGTTAGCATACTTAACTATCCGCCTCCTAATCTTACGGAAGTTAAACTGTGGAGCAGTTGATTCTGGCAAAACTAGCATCGTCGCTCCTGTATCTACTTTTGCCTCCTGATCCACTATGTCGCTGTCAGTCAAAAAATTTCTAATTTTTAAGGTAGTGTAGGTAATTAGCATCGCTGCTCACTTCTTGGTTTCTACTAGATTAACTGAAAATTGCCCGCCGATCGCCGAAAACCTTGTGGGCTGGGGGGCGCCAAGTCTTGACAAAAATCATTTAATATTGTATTGATAACAGCAAATTCACAGACCGATGAGAAGTTCCGTTCCCGCGACCTCAGACCGCCACAGCATGGCCGGGAATCCTCACCACACAAAAACAAGTTACAATTACGTTAAGATTGATGAACATAATTAAAAATTCCCAAATCACAGGGACTAAAAATTAGGAGGATCGACCTCGGTGAATAAACGGTGGAGAAACGCTGGCCTGTACGCACTGCTGGCTATTGTAGTCATTGCCTTAGCAACGGCTTTTTTTGACAAACAGCCCCCAAGCCGCGAAGTTTGGAAGTACAGTCAATTCATTCAGGAAGTCGAAGGCAAGAGAGTAGACAAAATAAATATCAGTTCCGATCGCAGCAAAGCCCTGGTCACAGCCCAAGACGGCAACAAGGTACTCGTTAACCTGCCCAACGACCCCGAACTGATCAACATCCTGACCAAAAATAACGTAGATATTTCAGTTCTGCCACAAAGCGACGAAGGCTTCTGGGTAAAAGCCCTCAGCAGCCTGTTCTTCCCGATTCTGCTTTTGGTCGGACTGTTTTTCCTGGTGCGGCGCGCCCAAAACGGGCCCGGCAACCAAGCCATGAACTTCGGCAAATCCAAAGCTAGAGTCCAAATGGAGCCACAAACTCAGGTGACTTTCGGCGACGTGGCCGGCATCGAACAAGCCAAGCTAGAGCTCGCAGAAGTCGTGGACTTCCTGAAAAATGCAGACCGCTTCACCGCAGTCGGAGCAAAAATCCCCAAAGGCGTGCTGCTGGTCGGCCCTCCCGGAACTGGCAAAACCTTGCTGGCAAAAGCAGTGGCTGGAGAAGCAGGCGTTCCCTTCTTCTCGATTTCCGGTTCAGAATTTGTGGAAATGTTCGTGGGTGTCGGTGCTTCCCGCGTCCGCGACTTGTTTGAACAAGCTAAATCGAACGCTCCTTGTATCGTATTTATCGATGAAATTGACGCCGTAGGCCGCCAGCGGGGCGCTGGTTTGGGCGGTGGTAACGACGAACGGGAACAAACCCTGAACCAGTTGCTGACCGAAATGGACGGCTTTGAGGGCAATACAGGCATCATTTTGATTGCTGCCACGAACCGCCCCGATGTGCTCGATGCGGCGCTGCTGCGTCCGGGTCGCTTCGATCGCCAAGTTGTAGTCGATCGCCCCGACTTCGGAGGCCGCCTAGAAATTCTCAACGTTCACGCCCGCGGCAAAACTTTGTCGAAAGACGTTGACTTGGAAAAAATCGCCCGCCGGACACCCGGTTTTACCGGTGCGGATTTGTCCAACCTACTCAACGAAGCAGCAATTTTAGCCGCCCGCCGCAACTTGACAGAAGTCTCGATGGATGAAGTCAACGATGCGATCGACCGCGTGCTCGCAGGCCCGGAAAAGAAAGACCGCGTGATGAGCGAAAAGCGCAAAACGTTGGTAGCTTACCACGAAGCCGGTCACGCTTTAGTCGGCGCGCTGATGCCCGATTATGACCCCGTGCAGAAAATTAGCATTATCCCCCGCGGCCGCGCTGGCGGTTTGACTTGGTTCACACCAAGCGAAGATCGGATGGATTCTGGCTTGTATTCTCGGTCTTACTTGCAAAATCAAATGGCGGTAGCTTTGGGCGGCCGCATTGCTGAAGAGATTGTCTTCGGCGAAGAAGAAGTAACAACCGGTGCGTCGAACGACTTGCAGCAAGTGGCAAGAGTAGCGCGCCAAATGGTGACTCGCTTCGGAATGAGCGATCGGCTAGGCCCTGTAGCTCTCGGTCGCCAACAAGGCAATATGTTCATGGGTCGCGATATCATGGCTGAACGCGATTTCTCTGAAGAAACCGCAGCGACGATCGACGATGAAGTGCGTTTGTTGGTAGAGCAAGCTTACCGCCGCGCTAAAGATGTACTCGTCGGCAACCGCCACGTCCTTAATGCTTTGGCAGATATGCTAGTTGAAAAGGAAACTGTGGATGCGGATGAATTGCAAAATTTGTTAGCTAATAGCGATGTGAAAATGGCGACGATCGCCTAATCGATTTTACAATTTAGATTTGGGATTTTAGATTTAATCTAAAATTTGAAATCGATAATTGGGGTGATTCTGGGATTGTCTGGAATCGCCCCGATTTTTTTGTGGGCACACAGGAAGCAGCCAAAAAAAGCATTGGAGTAGCAAACCATGATCGTCACTGAAGATAGAGCGCGTGAACTTGCACTTGATTGGGTAGAAGCTTGGAATACTCATAACCTCGATCGAATCATGTCCCATTACGCAGAAGATGTAATTCTGATATCGCCTGTCGCAGCGCAACTGCTAAACGAACCATCTGGGACAGTGACAGGCAAAGAAGCGCTACGAAACTACTTCAAAAAGGGGCTGGAAGTTTATCCTGACCTCAAGTTTGAGTTGCTTGATGTGATGTGGGGAGTTTCCAGTGTTGTCCTTTACTACATCAACCAAAAAGGCACGAAGGCAGGTGAGTTTATGGAAGTCAGTTCAACTGGAGAAGTGACTAAAGTTGTTGCTCATTACAACGGGTAGAGCGAGGTTATGCAAATGGCGGTAATATGGATGGCACAACCGAGCGATGCTGAAGCTTTACTTACTCTCGCTAGCGAGTCAAACGCAGTCTACTCGCCTGTTGTGTAAAGAAAATAACGCAATTTTAACCGCCCCCTCGGAAACCCACGGAGGTGGGTTTTGTTTGTATAGATGCGGTTTCAACCGCTCGGTCTTCCGATATGAACTGTATTGAATTATCTGGGGGCAAAATCAGTTAGCATGAATCATCAATCTTGGTTGACACTACTAAAAAAACATCGGGCGATCGCAGTCATCCGTTCCTCAGATAAGGAAGTTGCTTGGCAGATGGCATCAGCGGTAGCAGCAGGCGGAATCCAGTTTATTGAAATTACTTGGAACACCCACAAAGTCGCTGAATTAATTGCCGAACTCCGGTCTGAATTCCCTACTTTTAGTATTGGTACTGGCACTTTATTAAACTTAGAACAGTTGCAACAAGCAATCGACTGCGGTGCTCAGTTTCTGTTTACTCCCCACACCGATGTAGCGATGATTAAAACAGCAGTTGACGCCGGAGTGCCGATCGTCCCCGGTGCTTTTTCTCCTACGGAAATTGTGACCGCGTGGCAAGCAGGCGCTACCTGCGTTAAAGTGTTTCCGATATCGGCTTTGGGAGGCGCGGCTTACCTGAAAAGCCTACAAGGCCCCCTGGGAAACATTCCTTTAATTCCCACGGGCGGGGTGACGCTGGAAAATGCGAAAGTATTTATTGACGCCGGGGCGATCGCCGTTGGTTTAGCCGGAGACTTATTTCCTAAACACTTAGTGGACAATCGCGATTGGCGCGCGATCGCCGCAATTGCCCGAACTCTCGCCCAAAACTTAACAACTTGTTAAGTCCAGTTTCCCAATCCAACATTTCAAATCTAAAATCTAAAATAGGACAAGCCAATCTAAAATCTAAAACCTAAAATCTAAAATAGTACGAGGTGTGAGAAATGAACAGCATTATCAACTCAACTTACTTCCGCCGCGCTGGAACTTTCTGTGCCGGCTGCGCCCTCACTTTTGCTACATTCTGCGGCGGTTCAATGACCGCATTGGCCAGCGAAGAACACAACATAATTGCCAATAAAATTATGCTGTTGCAGCAATCCAGCGAACGCT
Organism: Microcoleus sp. Pol1C5; assembly: GCF_036701115.1. Classification (NCBI taxonomy): domain Bacteria; kingdom Bacillati; phylum Cyanobacteriota; class Cyanophyceae; order Oscillatoriales; family Microcoleaceae; genus Microcoleus; species Microcoleus sp. Pol1C5. The sequence goes on from NZ_JAUBQE010000006.1 coordinate 57,639, forward strand.
GGATTGAAATAGATTTGTCAAGACAAAGGTTAATAGCTTGGGAAGGAAATACACCCGTTTACGCGGTGATTATTTCCAGCGGCAAATCATCGACTCCCACCCGCACGGGAACCTTTGCCGTTGAAACCAAACACCGCGTTACTAGAATGACTGGGCCGGACTACGACGTGCCGGACGTTCCCTATACAATGTATTACGACGGAGGCATGGCAATTCACGGCGCTTACTGGCACAATTTGTTTGGCAATCCCGTTACTCACGGCTGCACAAATGTAGCTGTCAATCACGCTAAATGGCTATTTGAATGGGCCTCGGTGGGAACACCCGTGGTGGTACACAAATCTCAGGTTTAGGGCATTGGGCATTGGGCCTTGGGCATAGTCAAACACTATTCAATCTGTTAGAACCCCGACTTCTTTAAGAAGTCGGGGTTCTGGATATTATGTTTTTTTAGGTGTGCTTACTTAACTGCTGCTTTTAACAACAATCCCAATTGTATAAAACTTTACTAAAATATAATTCTCTGAGTGCTGATTCATCAATAAAAAAGTTACCTACACCACTGTCTCCCCACATGATATCTACTGTCTCATTGCAATCGGTATCCATTTGGAATAGAAGAATATCCGGCTTTTGTTTTTGATCGGAGTTACTATTATATTTTCTTACGTCGTCTTGTGTAAAATATGGATAACCACCTATTTTATGACCAAAGGAATTCGATATTTCTCGGTACTCATCCTCAATTTCAGGGTTCATAAATAACTCGTTAATTTCTTCTCCTAAAAGTTCAATAAATTGGTAGTCATTGGTACTAAGCGGCGCATATTTTTTAGTAAATTGCAAGCTGCAACAGCCACGAACAGGAAAATTTTCTAGTTCCGGCACAAAATCATAATTGGTAATGATGTTTTCAACTTGGAAGTCTGGCTGAGTAAAATAGATTATTTTGAATTTTTGCTCGACTGCGGGATTATCTACATTGGCGTAATTGCCGAAATCTAAACCATATAGGTCATCGTCTGCTATATAAAACTGCAAGATACCCCGATCGGGAAAACCATCTAAAGGCGGTATTTCATCAAAGTTGAGTTGCGCTAGGAAAAATAAATATTTACCGTCACAAGTTTTGGGATATTCAAAGCCTTTAGGTAAATAAGGAAATCCCCCAAACTTACTCTGCCACCAATTAACGTCATCATTATTCTGGGTTTGAATTTCGATGTAAGGTTTAATTGTAGCTTCAATTTTGTCGCGATACTTTTCTAATTCGGGAGAGAGGGGAAATTCTAGTTTATAGTTCATCTGCTTTTAACAATTTGTTTTGAAGGCAATCAGTAGGGTGCGCCGAAGCGCACCTTACCTGTAAAACCTATTCTTAACTTAGCTGCACCACGGGTTTATCCTCTAACAAAGTTTCATTTGTCAGCAAATCTTCCACGGTTATTCGCAAAAAGCGCTGTTCGTCAACGCGGAAGAAGATTTTGATGCGATCGCTCCCCGGATACCCAGGTGGCGTCAATTGCGCGATGCTGCGTGCTCCTTCTTTATCATTTAAGGGCTGTACCGATGTTTGACCTGTGAGTTGGCGAGTAATTAGTCTGTCGCCGTCAAAATATATCTCGGTGCCGCCAGTTTCCGCTCCCAATTCGCCGATAATTAATTCTATACTTGGCTGATTTTCTAAAGAAGCTCCCAAGACTAATTCTACCGGTTCGCTCATCGGATAGGACTGGCCGGATTTGATTAAACTGTGCCAACTGTGGCAATTGTCGCGGCGGTTCCAGTAGCGAATGCCGTAACTGTGATAGAGAAAATCTTTGATTTCTAGCCCTTGACTCAGTTGCAGAGCACCTTGGGCGATCGCCTCAAAGGGTTTGTCGCAGCGAATTTTTGCCGGCTCGAAATATTGCTCCACCCAACGCCCGACAGCGGGAATTTGTACAGTACCGCCAACTAGCAAAACTGCATCGATATCCCCAATTTCTAAGCCTTGACGCCGCGCTTGCTGCAATACTTGATTCATGCACTCGTCGAGTTTGTCAAAAAACTGATGTTCAGCGAGGATAGATTCAAAACGAGTTCGGTCTAATTCTAATTCGTAACTCTCAAAGTTTTCGTCATCAAAATAAACCTCAACTGCCTGATTCACTAAAGACAACTGAATCTTTAACCGTTCTGCCAATCTCGTTGTGATCGGAGATTTTGCCAGCCCTTTTGTTTTCACAAAATAGTCAACCAGCCAATTATCAATATCAGAACCGCCTAAATTTTGTCCTGCTTTAGCCAAAACCCGGGCAACTTTTGTTTTTTGCGATGAAGATTCAGCTAATAGTTTTTCGCCCCACTTGAGAATAAAACCAAGGGGCTTTTTGTCGGAGGAAGCGTCCAAACGCACCAAAGAAAGGTCTAGAGTTCCGCCGCCGAAATCAATGACTAACAGATTTTCGCGATCGGCCAAACCGTAACCCAAAGCAGCCGCCGTAGGTTCGTCCAACATCCGCACCTGTTCTACTTGGAGAGATTGAGACACTTTGCCCAACCAATGGCGGTAAGCTTCAAAACTATCTACCGGCACAGTAAAAATCAAAGAATCGATCGGCAAGGGCAGTTGGCGAATTGAATTAACAATTTGACTCAAATACCACTCACCTACTTGTTCAAAAGTAATAATTTTCCCGTCAAGTTCCGGCACAAAACCCTGAACTGAAGTGCCAATTCCCCGCTTAAAATTGCGAAAAAACCGAGAATCTCCACTCAAATCCCGGCCTTTATCGCGGACTTGCTGACCGAGTAAGACTTTACTTTGAGCAGCGTCCTCAACGTAGAGTAAACTAGGAATGAGGGGCGGATTTTGAGCCGAGATTGCCGACAATCCCGGTAATTGTAAAGTTTCGGGCTGCTGGAGGACTTGATTCCAGCGAGCGACGACGGTGTTGCTAGTTCCAAAATCAATTGCGATCGTCATTCAGCCAAAATACACAGCTACTAGGGATTTAATCATATTATGGTATTTCGAGTCACCAATGCCAACAGATTATCAAATTGTGCTTGAATAAAGACTTTTTTGCCACAAAAACTTCTTTAACGGCGGAGTCTTCAATTTTATGCAACTGTATATTTTTCGATGCCACAAATAAGCACCACTTTCATAAGCGGCACAAAACTCATACCATTTTAAATTTTAGATTGAAAAATGGAGAATGAATAACTGCATAAAGGTTTGGAGTACCGCCCTACAGTTACCTTGTTTTTTGAAAGTGGTAGCGCCTGTCTGCCGTGACCAATATTTTACCTTTGATCTTAATCCAATTTTCCAATGAAGCGTGAAAAATGCTGGATATGGGCGATCGCAAAAAAGCACTATTGGCTCTAACACTACTTGTCCCTGCTGCTAGTATTGGTATCATAGCAGGCTTGTATATTGCCCCGGAAAGCTGGGGGCAAACACTGTCAGTCTTGTGTCAAGTTTGGTTGCTGATTTTTCCGATGGCGTGGTCTGTTTTTGTCGATCGCAAAAAGCTGAGTTTCTCCCTACCCAAGCGCCAAGAATTGCTGGCTGGATCTATTTGGGGAATATTCATGTTTGCGGTGATTGTGGGTATCTATAGCCTCTTTGGGCAGCAGTGGATCGATCCTGTAGTTGCCAAAGAAAAAGCGCACCAATTAGGTATTACCAGCCCTACTATTTACTTGATTGTAGAAGCATATTTTGTGCTGGTTAACTCGCTGATTGAAGAATTTACTTGGCGGTGGTTTGTCTGCAAGAAATGCCAGATTCTCATACCGGGAACAAAAGCAATATTTCTGAGTTCGCTATTTTTCACAATCCACCACATTTTTGTAATAGCAGCTTACAGCGACTGGCAGGCTGTTCTCTTAGGTTCCTTAGCTGTCTTCACCGCCGGGATAATTTGGTCTCAGTCTTATCTGACTTACCGTTCGCTTTGGCCTAGTTATATCAGCCACGCGATCGCAGATTTAGCCCTAGCAACTATTGCTTGGCAAATCCTCTTTAACTAGCTGCTTTTTCAGCGACTATCGCAGGCAATTCTACAGTAAAATTTTATCTTTTGCCCAACTCACTCTCCTGATTAATCTCTCCCCCCATCATCCGGACGGCGTGCCACTGCCGCAGGCATCGTACACCCTGATAAATTGTAAGCTTTTGCAAGGTATTTGTGGCTGTAGCTGCGCTTCATGCCAACTAGCAGCGACAACTGTTTGCTGGCATTCATGCTGATTGTACTGGTTTCTTGACTGATGCTGTGCAATAATCGAACGTTCATATCTTCCCACCGGCAGATGATTTTCGTTAAGGTATCTGCTTTAAATTCAAAGTTTTGTTTTGCTGCGATCGCATAATTTTAGCTGCATGAAAACTGGCCAACATATCGCTATCAGCATCGGTGGTAGATCCCCCAAGATTACACCGATTGTCATCCGCAATTGCAAACTTAGGAAAAATGATGCTTTCATAACATGAAATTTTTTGTACGCGAAATCGTTTGATACATACCACGAAGTTGCTGCTACTGCTTAGGAGTCAAGGTTTGCACGATATAGGCAGATCCACCTTGAGTATTCCTTTGATCTTTATAGGGTCATTTGATAATTTGCTGCTGAATTATTTTTACGGTAATTACTTAGACAGGAATTGGGCAGTAACGCTACATATACTCTGCCCCGCAGTGTCAGTCTCTTTTGGGAAATTTTTCAGGCGATCGCCTTTTATTAACAAATTTAAAACTCAGGCAGCTAATTAAATTTATATCGGTGAAACTCTATGTTCTGTAGCAGGATTGGGAAACCTATTTTTTCAAACAGTGGACGCATCAACTGGGTTTTTACACGAACATACGACAAGTGAGGGCGAGGGATATCGCTTGAAAAACAGGCTTTATTTCCTCATTCGCACGTCCACGACGGTGATTCGCGCGATCGCGCCCCTGCTGGTATCTGAGAAAACTACCATGTCTGAATCCTGACAAAATAGGATATTGTATCAAGCAATACCTAGAGGACTGTTACCAAAAAATCCCAGCTACCGATGGATGTTTATATCTATTCCAGCGATGGAGGACTCAACATTCTCAAGGTAAGAATCTCTCTCTTTAATTCTGTATAAAATTTTGCCAAACGCGATGTCAATCTACTGAATTTTGTTGCAAATGTTACCTTTATTCCACCTTGAAATTTGGGTGATATTCGGTTTACCGTACATCCTTGTCTGTTTGAGACTAAATGATGTAATCTTTAACATACGGTGTTGTCTAGCTTGGTGTTTGTCGCGAAAAAAGCTACTATTTCATGAGGTATCTATCTTCAGGATGAAATTTCGCTTACCTGCAAATTATCCCTCTAGGAACTGTTTCGCGATCGCATCAATCTTTATTATCAATGCAACGACAGTGAAGTTTTGGCAGATAGATATTGGGGTGTTGCGAACAGTCGGTCGGTTGGATTCTATGTAAACACCAGGAAAGCGGTAATTAATATTCACCCGCCCCTCTTTCCTTTTGGGCTCTAACATCAGTGCTGGTAGCAGTGCCGAATGCGATTCCAAGTCTTAAGCGGGACTTAAAAATGAAAATCACCTTTGTTCTCCCTACTCTGTCTCTGACTGGTGGAATACGAGTAATATCTATTTTCGCAGAACTTTTAAGAAAGCGAGGACACTCCGTGTTCGTCATCTCTGTAGCCCGTCCCCAGCCGAGTATGCGCCAGCAAGTCAAGTCGCTGCTGCGGGGAGGGGGTTGGATTTCCCCACCTGAAAACGAACCCTCATTTTTCGATAACTTAGGTGTAGAACACAAAATTACCGATCGCTACCGCCCGGTAGAAGACAAAGATGTACCTGACGCTGACGTAGTAGTTGCAACCTGGTGGGAAACCGCCGAGTGGGTAGCTAAACTATCTCCTAGCAAAGGAGCAAAAGCTTATTTTATCCAGCACCACGAAATTTTTGACTATCTACCTCAAGGAAGAGTAGAAGCAACTTGGATGCTGCCCATGCACAAAATTACGATTTCTGAGTGGTTAGTTGAGCTAGCTAGGACTAAATATGGCGATCGTCAAGTTTCCTTAGCTCCTCCTACCGTGGACACGAAGCAATTTTACGCCTGTCCTCGCAACAAACAATCGGTTCCTACAGTTGGTCTAATGTACTCTACAGTCTACTGGAAAGGAACTGACATCGCCCTCAAAGCTTTTTCCCTAGCGGCCGAAAAGATCCCCAACCTGCGTCTGGTTGCCTTCGGTACAGAGGCCCCATCCCCGGAATTGCCACTACCGGCAAATGCCGAGTATGTAATTCAACCCGACCAAGACAAAATCAAAGACTATTACAGCAAATGCGATGCATGGCTGCTGGCGAGCCGCTCAGAAGGCTTCGGCTTGCCTATTATCGAAGCAATGGCGTGCCGCACTCCCGTCATCAGTACCCCAGCAGGCGCTGCTCCTGAAATTTTGAGCGGGGGTACTGGCATACTTGTAAGACCTGAAGATCCCCAAGAAATGGCAAAAGCCATAGAGTCTATCTGTCAGTTGCGAAATTCCAAGTGGCAAGCCATGTCTGAAGCCGCCTATGCCAAGGTGAACAATTATACGTGGGAAGATGCCACGGATCATTTTGAAGCCGGCTTGAAAGTTGCTATAGACAAATCTAAACAGCGCGACGTTAAGATAGTTTCGTTTTCTCCCTATGGAAAAATTCCGGTTGGCTAACTGCTGCAATTTGAAATTCGGCGCTACCCGCGTTTTCGGCGCCGGATTTCTGGGCAGAAACTCAATATCCTTTGGTGGAGTGCTTCTGCCACAAGTAAAATAAATTGCCCGTGTCCTGTTTTCTACGCAGCAGTCTCGAAAGGAATTCTGAGCGCAGCGAGGAAGGAATACTGGTTATAAATTGATCGGCCAAAATCTGAACTAGAGTGCAACGGAGGTTTTAAGCCTGGCTCCGTTACACGTTAAACTTGTCTAGTCGTCAAACATCTGCCAATTTGTAATTGGGAAAAGTCCCTGACGACAAAGTAAGATCGATCGGCTCGACTATCGAGTTACGATCGCCTCCAGCACAGATCCGCACCCCGCAGACAAGCCAAACAAAGGCTGGTAAGTGCCAACTTGCTTTAAGGATAAGGAGGAGTTTTAACCAGTATCCATCTTCAGCAGCTATTCAGGAAAATTACTTTTGTCGTGCCTACCTTTAGTCTTAAAGGTGGCATGAGGGTGTTATCTATCTACACAGAACTGCTGCAAAAGAGAGGACACAAAATATTTATTGTCTCTATGCCCCTGTCGCAACCGACTTTAATCCAACAATTGCGATCGCTGCTGAGGGGTAGGGGTTGGCAGTCCGCTCCTAAAACACAAAAGTCTAACTTTGACAAGGTGGATGTCGAAAGTCGAGTTATCGAAACCAACCGTCCAATTACTGACCTTGAGGTACCTGATGCCGATATTGTCATGGCTACTTGGTGGGAAAATGCCGAGTGGGTGGCAAAACTCTCTCCCAGGAAAGGAACGAAAGTATATTTTTTGCAACATTATGAGGCTTTTGACTACGTACCAAAAGGTCGAGTAGAGGCAACTTGGCGGCTGCCGATGCACAAAATCGCTGTGGCCCAGTGGCTGGCCGACATAGCTCGGAATGAATACGGCGAGTTGTCTGTATCTCTTGTCCCTTCTACGGTGGACACCAAACAGTTTTACAACCCCCTGTCGCGAGGGAAGCAGCCCCGAGACAAGCAATTAGTTCCCACAGTCGAGCTGTACTATACTACAAGTCCTTTGAAAGGCTGCGATATTGCGCTAAAACCTTTCTCTCTAGCTGCTAAAAAATTCCTAACGTTCGTTTAGTTGGATTTGGTTCCGGCCACGATAGTTCTCATCCCAATTTGCTGCATGAGGGTACTGAGTATAATAAAGAACCTACTCAAGACCAACTAACAGATTTTTACAGCAAATGCGATGCTTGGGTGTTTTCCAGCAGATCCGAAGGCTTCGGCTTGCCAGTTTTAGAAGCTATAGCTTGCGGCACTCCAGTCACTGGCACTCCTTCTGGTGTGGCTCCGGAACTACTTGCTGGCGGGGGTGGCATACTTGTCAAGCCAGAAAACCCAGAGAATATGGCAAAAGCGATCGAGCAGATTTGTCAGTTGTCTGATGCCGAATGGCGCGCAATGTCCGAGACTGCTTTGGAAAGGGTGATAAATTATACTTGGGAGGATGCAACTAATCTCTTCGAGGCGGCACTGTACACTGCTTTGGAACGTTAGGCACAATTAACGAACAAGACGTAAAATTGAGGTTGATGTAAAAGATTGGGGTGGGGCGATCGTTTAAACGAGAATTTTTATCGGGCAATTTGAGTTGTCTTTCTATAATTTTACTGCCAAAAAATACCTATGGTTGCATTAATCCCACTTGCTATGTTCGGCTTTATTCCAGTCGTTTTTTACCTGTTTGTGAGGTTTCCGGCTCAACGGGCAGTAATTATAAGTTTTGTGGCAGCGTGGCTTTTTTTACCGCAAGCTTCTTATCCCATCCCCTCATTGCCACCGTATACCAAAATCTCTGCCGCTTGCTACGGCATTTTGCTGGGGACTCTGATCTACGATACTGCGCGCCTCACATCTTTTAAGCCTGGTTGGCTGGACGTGCCAATGGTAATTTACTGTTTGTGTCCAATTGTTTCACAAGTTAGTAATGGCGGCAGCCCGATTTCTCCGACTATCAACCAAATCGTTACTTGGGGTCTGCCTTATTTTTTAGGACGCTTGTATGTGGGCAATTTAGACGGGCTGCGACAATTGGCGATCGGAATTTTTGCAGGTGGGTTAGCCTACATTCCTTTTACTTTAGTTGAAGGAGTTAGGGGCCCAATTCTCCACCAAATGATTTACGGCGTCAATGCCTTTGACGACTGGGGTCAAGCAAGGCGTTTGGGGGGGTGGAGACCAGTAGTGTTTATGCAGCACGGTTTGATGGTGGGCCTGTGGATGATGACAGCCGCCTTAATTGCTCTTTGGCTGTGGCAAACTGGGACGCTTAAAAAGTTTATGGGTCGTAACATCAAGACTTTAGCAATTATATTAATAATCGCTTTTTTCCTGTGCCGTTCTACAGGCGCCTACAGTTTATTTGTAATGGCGTTGCTAGTATTATACTCTGCCAAGTTTTTTCGCACCTCTTTGCCATTGCTATTTATAATTGGATATATAGTGTTTTATCTGTATGTGGCTGCATCGGGTCAATTTTCGAGCAAAGACGTGATTGGATTCATCAATCAAGTATTTGGCGAAGAACGAGCCGCCTCTTTGAAGTTTAGATTTGACAATGAAGAGATATTGGGGGAAAAGGCGCGACAAAGATTTATGTTTGGCTGGGGAGATTCGGGCGGAAACCGCGTGTATAACGAATACGGTGATGATATCTCAGTCACCGACAGCTTATGGATTATTGCATTTGGCATCAACGGTGCAGTCGGTTTAGTTAGTTTATTTTCTTCATTGTTACTTCCTGTTATCGTCTTTTCCGTATTCAAATATCCCGCCCGAACCTGGTCTAATCCCAAAGTGGCACCTGCCGCCGCCCTGGGAATAGCCTTAACTATGTACGTGTTTGACTGTGTTTTGAATGCTATGACTAACCCGATTTTTGCGCTGATTGCAGGAGGAATATCAGGTCTGGTCTTAAAAGCTCCAGAAAGTCTTAAGGCCAAGAAAACCAGTTCCCCACCAAGAAGACAGTCGCTGGTTCACCAAAAATCAGGATGATTTTCGGAAATGCGATCGCTGCTTCACTTCAAGCTTGACACTATCTTGCCAGTCCTGGAGACAACAGCTAAAAAATCTACCACTTTTGGATGAAATCCAGTTCAGAAGTGGCGAGATAATTCTCACTAGGTTAAAATTTTAATCTCATAAACTCTTTTTTACATTCATTTGCAATGCTTCAACAAGTATTAGCACGGGATGGCTTTTTTCTTGAAACTGTGTTGCGAGTTATAAACTTAGAAAACGGGCTTTATACACTTTTTCTAAAACGAGCTGATTCTTTACATAATCTTTAAAAATACTCACTAGACAGGCAGGGTGTAGGAGGATATACTGATAAAAGTATGTTCACTGAAGCACCCAGCTAGTTAAAACACGAAACTGTATTGTGGGTGATAATAGTTTGAGTTGTAGTTTAATATAAAGCGGGAAGGGCATCATAAATGAAAACAGTTAATTTATTGAATGTCTCGATAGATAACTTGTCAATCACAGAGTTGTTTGAAAAACTCGACGGCGAAGGTGGTGTCGTATTTACACCCAATGTAGACCACTTGATTAAGTTGCAGTATGACCGCGACTTCTATGAAGCTTACAATACATCTACTTATAGAGTCTGCGACAGTCAAATATTGATGTATGCCTCCAAGTTTTTGGGTACTCCTCTCAAAGAAAAAATTTCTGGTTCTGATTTGTTCCCTGCATTTTATATGTATCACAAAGATAACGAGAAGATTAAAATATTTTTGCTAGGAGCTGCTGAAGGTATTGCTAGGAAAGCCCAGGAAAAAATTAACCAAAAAATTGGAAGAGAAATAGTAGTTGAAGCACTTTCTCCTTCTTTTGGCTTTGAAAAAAATGAAGAAGAATGTGAAAAAATAATTGACGAGATAAATAAATCAGGAGCTACTGTTCTCGCCATAGGAGTGGGAGCTCCCAAGCAAGAGAAGTGGTTGATTAAATACAAGAGCAAATTAACACACGTCAAAATATTCTTAGCCGTAGGTGCAACCATCGATTTTGAAGCTGGTTGCAAAGCAAGAGCTCCCAAATGGATGAGCGAAGTCGGCATAGAATGGGCGTACCGACTGTTAAGTGAACCGAGAAGGTTGTGGAAAAGATATTTGATTGAAGGTTTGCCTTTTTTCCGATTAATCTTAGAACAAAAATTAGGGTTTTATAAAATGCCTTTCATGGACAGCAAAACCACCAATCTAAAATGGGAAGGTGGCTCCTAAAAATGGCAGCGACAAATCTCTAGCGTAAATTAAGCTGAGTATCAGAGAAAGTGCGTTTGGCTTCCAGGCAAGACTGATGCCATCTGTGGATAGTCCGATCGCACTTTATCTCAAAATAATTCATTTTTGCTTTCAAGTCCAGGTAAAATCGGAAAGAAACCTTTTGTGGAAAATCCTAATTAGGGATGCAACCGATGAATCTGCCTTCTTTCTTGTGGTTGTGGAAAATCGCGGCTTGGTCAATGGGTGTTTCCCTGTTGGCTTACCTGTTGCTGGCCGTTACTGGAACGTGGATGTTTGCCGCTAGGAGTACCAAACAACCGCGCCCAAAATGGCTGCGTCCCTTTCATTTAGCCACTGGTGCGGGGATGGCGACTTTGGTAATTTTACTGCTGGGAATTGGTGTAGTCGGTACGCTAGGATACTACGGCAATTTGGGTCACTCGGCTCATTTACCTGCCGGGTTAGCTGTTGTGGCTTTGGTGTTGGTTTCTGTTGGAAGCGGGCTGCAAATTGGTCCTAAACATCCTTGGGCGCGTCCCCTCCACATCGGCACTAATTTGGCTTTGTTTGGGGGATTTGTGACTGTGTTGCTCACAGGATGGACGATCGTACAAAAGTATTTGCCGAAAGTTTGAAACCTGTCTATTTGACCTCAAACTATACCAAATGTTCGAGGGAAAACATATATTTAAGGTGCGCTGCAGCGCACCCTAGGTTTAATTTTTTTGCGTGAGTCCGCTTTGGGTGATGAATTCTAAAATATGCTGCGCGGTAGTCTGTGGCTTTTCTAAGTGGGGAACGTGCCCGCAGTCGGGTATCCAGATTAGTTGAGAATTTGCGATCGCCCTTGCAAACTTTTCCGCATCCGCCGTCCCCAAAATCCGGTCTTGTTTTCCCCACAAAATCAGAGTCTGCTGCTGAATTTGCGATAATTTTTCCCCAAAACCTCCGTAACCGCCGCTTTTGGTAAACGCAATTAAAGCTTGATTCCAGTTGGGCATTTCCAAGTGCAAAGCAGCACAAGTTTGAGCGTCTTGAGAAGCCAAATTTTTATCGAAATAAGCATTGACGCTAATTCGCTGGCGAATTTTGGGATTGCGTAAAAATGAAGTTGCCAGATACCCTAAAGGAGGAATTAAAAACTTTCCCTTATTAGAACTGATGGCAAAACCTGCGCTATCTATTAACACTAATTGTTTCACAGCTTCGGGATAATTGAGAGTGAAATCAATGGCTGCTGCACCTCCCATTGAAGCACCGACTAAGATTACAGGCTGCGAAATTAGCGTTTTCCAAAAATAGTAAAGATGACTTTCAATTGCCCTCGCGCTGAATGCCAAACCAGCCGCTCTTTCTGTAAAGCCAAAACCTAACAAATCAACCGCCCAAGTTTCATTTTCAGCAGCTAGCAGCGGCAACAGGCGCCGGAATTCAAACAAGGAACTGTCGAAGCCGTGAATTAGCAAAATCGGTGTGTTGCCCCTGCCTTGGCGCACGTAGGTTGTGGCAATTGGCTCAGAAGATAGGGGAGTTGTAATGGCCTCTCGCTGAATGCTTTGGGCTAAGGCAATTGAGGTAGATTCTGTGAGTTGTGCGATCGATTTTGGCAGAAAACTTGCTGGCATAATTCTTGATAAATTGTGAATCGGTAGGGGCGATGCCACTCTGTCCGCCCTAACATTTAAGTATATATGTTTGCTCGATCGCTATTTTAGGAGTTCGGGCAAGTCCTTAAAATTCGATCGATACTCAGTATCCTTCAGCCCAGTTTAAGGCTGAGTTTGTTAACAAGATGTTAAAATATTTTATAATCGTTGTTAATAATTGCTGTTTAATCTACCCTTACCTTCCTCTGCGTTAAGACCGTCTCTGCAGTTTATTCACAAAAACTAATTGACAAATATAATAAAATTAGCCTACCATTTACTCAAACATCTGAATATATTTTAAATATTTTTTACAGTTATTCTAAAATATCAAAAAGAGACTGAGGATAACTCAAAGTCCATACCTCAAAATCCTAGCAAATAAAATTGGCAGCATGGACTGGAACAACTGCGCCAAAAAAGTCGAAGCCTGTATGCAAAAATTGCCATGAATTACGGAAATTAATCTAGTATTTGCCACATTAAGTTTCGATAAATTGAACAACGAATAGCAAGCTTCACCTAAAACTTAAAATTTAAAATTGGTTGGTGGCTGTGTACATATAGCCAAAAGTTGAGTATTTTTTCGCCCACTTGTTCAGGATAGAAGTGGTGAAAGAAATGTCTACCGTCTTGACATTCCCAAAGCATATCGCCTTTTTTAAGAAATTTCGACCAGCGACGCATGACAACAGGAGATACCAGAAAATCAGTTTTGCTGCTGCATATTAACAAAGGTACTTCTACACCTTCATCGTGGGAATTACTAATCCTAAATAAGGAGTGAGGACAAGGAGAACAGGCTAAGTCATTCTCAAAATATGATATGAATTTTTGATGGATAATTTGATTTTGGCATCCCAGCATATCGCCTACTATTTGATTCAAAACTTGTTTGCGACTCCGGGGAAAAGCTGAAAGATACGTATAGTAATGTGCTTGCCAATTAATAGCAGATGGCAAACCCACAGATAAAAGTCCCAAAGAACGTACTTTGTGAGGATAGCGGCGCGCATACATTAAACCAACTAATCCGCTGGTACTGTGGCCCATGAGATGAATTGGGCGATCGCGCAATGTTAAAAAATCGTGCAAAAGTTCAACAGCCATATCTAAAGAGCAAGCTTCGTCTTCAGTTTGTTGGTATTCCCATATCTGCACGGGTACAGAATCATTTAAGTAGGAAAGCAGCGTTCGATCGAAGAATTGCAAACTCGGACTTACACTTAACCAAAGCACGTCTTCTGAACTAAACTTCATTTATTTTAAGTTGGATATCGAGTTATTCACAATTATAATTTATAGCCGTTCTCAGAAAGATGAGGTACTATAGGGCATATGACATAGGGCATACCTCACTTTTTTGAGAACCGCTGTATTTGCTAGATTTTCGGGGCGGGTTGAGTGCGTAATTTTGATTTTCGCACATCATCTAATTGCCAAACCCGCCCTACCGTGAAGTCTACAAGCTAAATTCTCTCTTGAGTTGAGATACCCAAGATTTGATGCGCGATTCCGTCAGATCGGATTGGTTGTCTTCATCAATAGCAAGACCCAAAAACTTGCCATCAGCTACAGCTTTAGACTCATTAAAATCATAGCCATCTATCGGCCAATAACCAACTGTTTCACCGCCCTGTTCAGAAATCTTTTCAGCCAAAATCCCCATTGCATCCATAAAATTATCCGGGTAGCCTTCTTGGTCGCCAGTTCCCACGTAAGCTACTTTTTTGCCACTAAAATCAATATCATCAAGTTCAGGCCAAAAACCTTCCCAGTCGCTTTGCAATTCGCCGATATTCCAAGTCGGACAAGCGATAATCAGACATTCGTATTCCGCAAAATCATCATTTTCAACGCTGCCGATATCGTGCAAGGTCACGATATCGCCACCAAATTCATCTCGAATCATTTCAGCTACAGACTCAGTTTTCCCAGTTGTAGTTCCGTAGAAAAGACCAATTGATTTCGACATTGTTACTCCGAAGGTGAAATTTGATAGTGCTTGAAAATTATTTTTTTTGAGTCAGGATTTGGCATTTCCTGCCTGCAATTCAGACAAAAACAGTAGACACGGTTGTGGCGAACCTGAGAAATTAGGGAGTCGAGGCAGCAAGGACACTGTTTTTTCATCTACTTAAAGTTGAAAATTCATTAACCAAGCTGACTCACTCAGATCGGGGTCTGGTTCGCAGTCAATTAGTAACAAATTCAGCGTCGTTTGTACTTTTAGACTGCGCGGGATGCCGGCGGGTACAAACACAAATACTCCCGGTGTTAAAGTGACTGTTTGATCGCACACCGTGAGAGTTCCCACTCCTTCTAAGACGGCGATGGTTACATCTTTAAACTTATCGAGGTCAGGTATTTCGGAATTTTTACCCAAACTCATCAGTTTTTGGCTGTCGGCTGGTTGTCCGTCGCTGATTGGCGAGGCTGACGCGGAAACTATTGCTGCTGTCACGGTGATTGACCTCCAGGTACTGTTAACTTCCGGCAGTTATTGCAATTAATATTCAATAAGCTACCATGCAATCTAGATAAATTGTCAACAGTTAAACATTAAGTTTTGTTGCGACCGGTCGTGTATCTGGGTTGAAAAGCAGCCTTTGCACCCGTAAATTGAGACAGAGCGGTCATTTGGGTCAAACAAACTGCGATTGGCGATTCGGTTCACGCCAAAATACTTGCTAATAATTATCATTTAACTTTAAAACACTCATCAGTCATCATAGGACTTACGCAGAAACCGGGTTTGATCGACGAAAATATTGCATCCCGGCCTTTGACACTGATGAAAAACCCGGTTTCTTTAGTATTTATCCGTAAGTTCTACATCAGTCAACAGTTAACAAACAGCCCACCGCCAACAGTCAACAGTCAACACACTACTTCTTCGCCCCAACGCCAACATACATAATCGACTTATCCTCATTAATTTGGATTTTAAACAACCCTGATTTTTTGTAATCCATATAGTTAGCTAGATTAGATGTTAGAGTTTGAGATACTTGTTTTAAAATACCCGCCGAAGGAAACACCTGCTTGCCGCGTGTAAAATCTTCCCAAAACCCGTGCATTGTGGCTAACATAGCGCCAATTTCGCCAAACATATCAAAACCTTTAATTTGAATATTGCCAAAACCAATATCCTGCATTACCACAGATAGTTCCTCCGGGGTAATAAATTTTTCCCAATCGTGAACGCCCCGCCTAATTTCCTGCAAAATATTTTCCATCAGTCCTATCATCACAATTTGCGAGGAAAAAGTTCGGTTGATTGTATCAAAAAAGAACAGTCCCCCAGGCTTCAGAATCCTGTGCACCTCAGACACAACTTTTTTGTAATCGGCCACGTGTTCCAAAACATCCACGCAGATTACAACATCAAAGGTATTGTCGTCGTAGGGCATATTTTCGGCAAAGCCTTGCCTGTAGTCAATCTCAAAACCGCTGGTAACTGCGTGATTTTGAGCTGCTACAATACATTTGTCCGATCGATCTATTCCAGAAACAATAGCGCCTCTCTCGGCCATAAACTCGCAAGAAAAGCCGCCGCCGCACCCGACATCTAAGGTTTTCAGCCCTTGCCAGTTAGTCGCGTGTTTGTCGAAGAACTCAAATCTGGGTTTGTTTAGGTGGTATAAAGCATAAATTTTAGCATTTTCGTCCCACCAATTATCGGCATTTTCATCATAAAATTCTAAATCATTTTTTACTTCTGTTTTCTGCACGATTTTCTCAGTCCTGATTAGTGGAAAATATATATGGCGATTGCACATTTGCGGGATTTTATAGGACGCCTATACACCTAATTTTTGTAAAAAAACCGAGGTTTCGTGACAAATTCGCAGGCAGACACCAGGTTCCTGAATCCGCGCGCGTAACTTCTATTTTATCGTTAGTTGTGAATCGCCACAGTTTTTTATTATAATAGCTCTGGCATAAATTTCAACCAGATGGATCGCGTTTCTATTATCATCCCAGCCCTCAACGAAGCGACTTGTCTGCAACGCACCCTCCGCCAACTCAGCATCCTTAATCCTCCCGCTTGGGAAGTGTTGGTGGTAGACGGCGGCAGTCAAGACGAAACAGTGGCGATCGCACTTTCCGCCGCCACCCGCGTTATTTCTAGCAGTATAGCCGGACGATCCCTGCAAATGAATTTAGGTGCTCAAGTAGCCACCGGTGAAATTCTGTGCTTTCTCCACGCCGATACTTTAGTTCCCGACGACATTGTAGCAGTCATCCAGAAAACTTTGTCCGATGCCGAAATTTCCGGCGGCGGGTTTATCTCCCTGATGGCTGGTTCGCAGCAAATAAGGTGGGGTTTTTCCCTCCACAATTACCTGAAAACTTATTACGCGCCGCTGTTATTTCGACCTCATTTATTTTTCAAAGGATTGCGCCTGCTGTTTGGCGACCAAGTTATTTTTTGTCGCCGTACCGATTTTTGGGAATGCGCCGGTTTCGATGCAGCGCTGCCAATTATGGAGGAAGCGGATTTGTGTTTGAAGTTAGTGCGACGGGGGAAAATTAAGTTAGTCAATCGGGTAGTGGAAAGTAGCGATCGTCGAGTGGCGAATTGGGGCGAATTTAAAGCTATTGCTATCTATCTTTCCATTGGTTTTTTGTGGGGTTTTGGCGTTTCTCCCCGCTATCTCAAGCAGTTTTATGAAGACATCCGCTGAAACACAAAATTTGATTAAATTCCCAGAATGTACTGGCTGTAATTTTTGGGCATAACTTTCTACAACAGATAAATAATCGCCCAACAACCGTACAAATGACCTCTCACTAAAAAGCAGAGTTTCAGCAGCGGAGATACGAGGCTAATAAACTTATAAAACGCTAACAAAACCTATTTCACTACCGTCTAATCCAGGAGATATAAAGGTAATGAATAAGCAGACAATATTGTGATTAACCCAGATACTCTATCTACAGAAAAGTGCGATACTCTTAGAAAATGCGAGGATGGACAATACGAACAAAATTGCGTATCTTTGAGAAGATATTTAAAAAAAAGAGCGGAGAAACCATCCCTCCGAATTAAGTCCACTTATCAGGTAATATTCCCAAATGCTAGCTAGATAAAATGCGAAAAAAAATCTACCTCAATTAGGTAGACTTTTAGAAATTTTCAAGCAATGAGTTCACTGTTGGCTAACCGTTGTTGTGATGGATGTGCGACGTAGAAACACTATCCAACTGATCGCGCCCGTTGCGGATCACGCGCAGCATATCGCTCAACTTGTGCTCGATATTATCGAGCACTTGGTCGGCATAATCATCGGCTCCGTTTTGAATTTCCTCGCATTCAGCCATCGCCCTGACTCTCATCTCTTCCAATTCCTCTTGAGCCTGGTAGCGAATTTGTTCGACTTCCGCCAGCGTGGCCTGCTGAATTGCCTCGCAGTCGAGCAAAACTTGCTGGCGCAACTGATCTGCCTCTATCTTGGCCTGCTGAAGCAGGCCCATATCGTTTAAAATTTCTGCTGCTCTCTGTTCTGCTGCTTCTATCACTTCCTGAGCGTAAAGTTCCGCCTCTTGAAGCAAGTCGTCCTTGTGCCGGATGATTGTCTCGGCTTCCTGAAAGGCGATCGGCAAATTTAGCCTCACCAAGTCTAACTGATCGAGCAACTGTTCTTCATCCACCAGAGTGCGTCTGGTCATGGGAATTCGTGGACTGTCGAGAACAATTTCCTCAAGCCGGTTCAATTCCCGCTGGATGTCTACTCCTGCGGTTCGGGTGGGGTCTCCGAAGGCGGATGTGTTCTGAGGCGATTCGTTCTCAGTGCCGCGTCCGGTACTGTCGGGTTCGATGCGAGTTGGTTCCTGCTGGCGTAACATTTGTAAATATCTAGGGCGACGTGTTTCGGAACAAGATGATCTACGGAGCCACCAAACTTGGCTATTTCTTTAACTACACTACTACTTAAAAAGCTGTACTCGTTAGAAGTTGCCAAAAAAACTGTTTCAATTTCACCCAGAAGGGTTTTATTGGTGTGGGCCATCTGGAGTTCCATTTCAAAATCTGTTAATACCCGGAGCCCCCGCAGCAGCACTTTGGCTTGTCGAATCTTAGCATAGTTTACTGTCAAACCCTCAAAACTGTCTACTTCTACATTTGGCAAGTGTTCGGTAGAGCGCAGGATCTGCTCGATCCGTTCCTCTACGGTGAAGAGAGGGGTTTTGCTGGGGTTTCTGACTACCGTAACAATTACCCGATCGAACAGTTTAGATCCCCGCTCAATAATGTCTGCGTGACCGAAGGTAATGGGGTCAAAGCTGCCTGGATAGATTGCAATCACGAGTTTGGCTCAACGGAGTGGGGGGGAGTGGAGGAGTGGAGGAGTGGGGGAATGGGAGAGTGGGTAGAGTGGGGCAGTGGGAGAATGGGAGAGTGGCAAAGCCGGAGATGTGGAAAATCTTCCTCCTTCCCTCTTCCTTCTTCCTTCTTCCCTCTACTTTTTCATGGAATGAGCTTTGTAGAAAGTTTCGAGGCTTTGCTTGTCGCCCACAAACCGCCAGTGCCAAGGCTCATAACTGACGCCTTGGCGATTGTTTTTGGGGAAGGACATTTCAAAGCTGAAGGCGACGGCGTTGGCTTCTAACCACTTGAATGCTTCGGTATTTTCAAAACTGGCACTGAGGTTGTGTTCCGGGGCGCTGCCGTCGCCGATGTCGATCGCATAACCGGTGTGGTGTTCGCTGTAACCTGGAGGGGCACTGACTTCGGCTCGCTTGCTGGCGTTTTGCCTGCGTTCGGCTTTCACGTCAAAAAATACGTGCTGTTGGTCTTGCAGGGAGCGAAAGCCGGATATGGGAGCGAAGTAGATGCCTGATGCCGCTGCGGCGTTGGCCATTTCCTGATATTTTGCTGCTGCTGAGGAGCGGAGTTTGATGCTACCGTCGGGGGTGACGCCTACCAAGTCTTTTGCTGGTGCTTCTGGGTAGGGCAAGTGTCCCAACAGGTTGTCTGGGGTTGCGGGGGCGGTGGCTTTGGGGTTGGTAGCTGGACTCGCGACCGATGCAGACGGCGAACTCACCGGTGCTGGGTTTTGTTGAGTTTGCTCTGCCTGACTGGTGGCTGGGAACAAGTTAAAGTTGAGGTGCAGCCAGATGCTGACCCCACAGGCTAGTGCGGCCAACCCTAGCAGTTTCCAAATCAGCCCTTTTTTCTTAGACTGACTCTGCCCTGCTTCTGGGTATGGATGGTCTCGCACTGCTTCTGGAATTTCGTCGGCGACAAGCTCTGAGGCTTGCGGGGGTTTTCTTGACAGACTAGCGTTATCCAAGCCAGCTCCACTCCTGCACTTCAATAAGGCTCAACGTTACAAATTGTAGACCGATATGGGCGATCGAACAGCTACAATTCGCGCTGAGAATATATCATCTCTTTCTGACCTCGCCCTGTCCCATCCGCCAACTCTCGAATCTGTTGCTTGGGCCCACAGTCGATCGTCCCTGCGAGGCCGAACTGGTTGGCGCTGGTAGCGCTGGTTTATTTTAAGTGTAATTTGTTACTGTTCCACAAAATCCAATAATTCTTCGATCGACACATCAAACGTCCGGGCCAATTTTAGCAGAGCACTGATGTCAGCCATTGCCATACCGGGCGATCGGGCATAACTTTTCAGCGTGCTGTAGTGAATGCCCGATCGAGTGGCAACCTCTGTCAGAGTCCAACCGTTCTCGGCAGCCAACTCTCGAATCCGCAACCTCACCAATCCCCTGCTTGACAAAGGGCAAGTATTGTGAATTTAAGTAATTAGATATTAAAGGGCGATCGTCCCCCGGCCTCAGAAACTGAAGAGCAATCACTTTTTTAGACAGCCTCTCATTATATTTATTTTCTGGGGAAAGAGTGTATTCACGCTTTTTGAGTAGAGTTTTTTTAGCAAACCCCTTAACTTATTTTATTCGTGAGTAGAGCCATCTGGCATAATTGCACCAGTGAGCGTAGCATCTTGAAAGTCCGCTCCCCCTATTTTTGCACCCGTTAAGTTAGCGCCAGATAAGTCTGCATCTGTTAAGTTTGCTGCGCGGATATCTGCTGAAATTAGGTCAGCACCACGCAGTTTTGCAAGATCTAAATATGCTTGTCGCAAATCAGCTTCGGTTAAGTCTGCTGTGGTTAAATCAGCCTCAGATAATTCTGCATCATTCAAGTTAACCTGTCTTAAATTAGCTCGGCTCAAATTAGTGTAATAAAGGTTTGCTCCCTGAAGTTTGGCCCCACTCAAATTCGCATCCCTCAAATCGGAACTATTCAATTGTGCCGAAGTCAAATTAGCTCCTTGTAAATCGGCTCCCATCAAGTTAACCCTGCTCAAGTCCCTACCAGTTAGATCGGCATTTTGCAGCGATACATAAGGAGCAAGTAAATAAGCACCAGCTTTCACAGGATCAAAATCAACAGGAAATAAAGTTGCTTGATTGCAAATCGCTCCTTGAAGCTGAACTCCCTTGAGATTTGCTCCATCAAGATTTGCTTGTAACAGGTCAGTATTGCTCAGATTTGCATTCGTCAAATCAGCATTTCTCATGTCTGCTTCCCTCAAGCATAGCCCGCTTAAGTTAGCTTCAGCCAGGTTTGCAGTTGTGAATTTTGTTGGGTAATCTTGACAGATTTGAGCTCCGCTGAGGTTTACACCATTCAAATCAGCCTCACTGAAATTTGCATTCTCCAGGTTCGCTCCTCTTAAAATTGCCTTCCTTAAATTGGCTTTTTCTAATTTAGCTGAGCATAAATTAGCCTGAGAAAAGTGGGCATTGGCTAAGTTTGCTTGATTCAGATTTGCGCTGGATAAATTAGCCTGAGAAAGGTTAGCATTGGCTAAGTTTGCTTGATTCAGATTGGCATTGACTAAATTAGCCTGAGAAAGGTTGGCATTTACCAAGTTTGCTTGATGCAGATTTGCGCTGGATAAATTAGCCTTAGAAAGGTTAACACCGCATAAATTAGCCTGAGTAAAATTTGTGTTCTTAAAAAAAGCATCTCTCAGATCTGCTACCTTCAAATTTGCCCCCCTAAGATTTACACCTTGCAAATTTGCTCCCTTCAAATTTGCTTTATTCAAATTAGCATTACTCAAATTAATACCACCAGAAGTTAGAAGTTTTCCGCTCAAGTCAGCACCAGCTAAATTAATCCCTGTAAAATCCTTTTCTCCCTCACTGTAACGCCGCAAAAACTCCTCAACACTAACCACAGGTTCCAGACATTCCTCAGACTCATCCTTCACATCCTCACAGCAATCCTCTAAAGCAATATCTTCAGCATCCGCAGCCAATAATTCCAAATAATCTGCTCGTTGATCCAGGTAATCCGAACTCGCTACAAACCGCCTTTCTATCTCGTCCTCGTTTAATACTTCGCTCCTGTCAAATCGCTCAATTAATTGCTTGATGATTTGGTCATCACTTGTGCGAACTCCCACTTCTTTTTCTGCACTTTGGTCGCTGTTAGTCAGAAAATTATGGCTACCCAACATGGCAAAACTAGAATCACAGACTAAAAAGTTTTCGTGAGTTCCCAATAAATAGAGACAAAATTGAGCGGGATATTCGCTGGCTAATTCTTGCAAATCTGCCAAAGCATTGTAGCGCCATCCCTTGCCGATATTTTGCCTGTCTCCCAGATAACCCCACCCAATATTTATCAAACATCCTCGGTTCAAGCAATCCCTAAATTTTTGCAGCAATTCATCATTAATGCTGTTACAATTGAGCCAAGGGCAAACAATAATCAGCCGCTCTTGAGCTAGTGATAGGGCTTCCATCAAGACAGCACGACTGTTAGGACGATCGCATACTAACTGATACTGAAAGTCTGACTTTTGCTTTTCTGTCTCGGTGTCAAGCTCGATCGGTCGATCGGCAATGACAGACATATCGCCATTTCCCAAATCACACGGCTGTTGCAGGGACGCAATTTCAGCAGTCAAAATTTCTAGCATTTGCGGTTCAGGGCGATCGTTAAATCGCTGTTCCTGTGCCTCTAACTGCCTCTTAAGTTTGGCTAGATATTTTTTCAGAATAACTTGCTCTTCTTCAAGCTGCAATACTCTCGTGGCTATTGATACTAAATCTAGTTCGGTTTCTGACATAGTGCTACTCTCAAATCAAAAAGAATTAAAAAGCCATGTTTGGGAAGTTGCCGCCTCATCAAATATTACCAACTTCCGCCAACTCAGCAGCACTAACAGAATCTTTCTCTTCCCCTTGATCCCCTTCATCAACCGCAACAGATAACTTCAATCCCATAGCCTTCAGCCAACTTGCCAAAGCATAAATTGTCGCACTTCCTTCTCCCGACAACAAAACATCTAATTTTTCCAACTGCAATTTAGCATCTTCTGCAGACATATTTGGTTCGCCCAGAGCCTCAAATACATCTCGAAGTGCTTTTCGCATGATTTTTAATTCCAAATCTCCTTCTTCCTCCTCAAAAATCTCTGTAAGATAGCCAGCAGAATATGCCGGATCTTTGAGATTTGAGATTTTATAGGGGTGATAAGGTAAGCTCTTAGGCATTGTCATTGTCTTAACTCCTGTAATCTGTCCAGTATGTTTTAGCCTTGCGGATATCTTGCTCTTGAGTGCTTTTATCCCCGCCTATCAACAAAAGTACAATTGTTTCTTCTACTTGTCCAAAATAGACCCGATAGCCGGGGCCGTAATTTATCCTCAACTCATAGACACCTTCTCCGACTGAGCGATAATCTCCGAAATTTCCAGTCCCAACTCGATCGAGTCGCCGCTCAATCTTAAATTTTGCCTTGAGATCCCGCAGGGAGTCTAACCACTCCGAGAAAGGAACTTTGCCGTCTGGCGTGCTGTAACGCTGAATATCTCTGGGTTGTACTTCCATAAGGTCGATCGTACTTGCACCCTCATCTTAATATCGGCGATCGACCCGTATCCAAGCTTCTTCACCTGGGCCAACTCAAAATTACCGATCGAAAAAAACTCTGCGGTCAGGCGGGGTGTAACGCTCCATTTCCCTCGCTTGCGCTTCCATAATCTTGATTTTAGCGACGATCGCACTCCAATCTGGCAGCCGCGCCCGATCGGCCCTTGACTCCATGCGCTACAATTATTAAGAAATCTTTAGTTAGATCCGTTTAACGTTCCAGACGCATTATGAGTCTTCCCATTCGCAACGTCGCCATCATTGCTCACGTCGATCACGGCAAAACCACCCTTGTGGACGCTCTCCTCAGACAGTCCGGGATCTTCCGCGAAGGGGAAGAAATCCCAGATTGCGTCATGGACTCGAACGACATCGAGCGCGAACGTGGCATTACCATCCTTTCCAAAAACACCGCCGTCAGGTACGGAGAAACCCTGATCAACATCGTCGATACCCCCGGACACGCGGACTTCGGCGGAGAAGTCGAACGAGTTCTCGGCATGGTTGACGGCTGTCTGCTGATCGTAGACGCCAATGAAGGCCCGATGCCACAAACCCGCTTCGTGCTCAAAAAAGCCCTAGAAAAAGGACTGCGCCCGATCGTCTTTGTGAATAAGATCGATCGCGAGCGAGCCGACCCCCACAAAGCCGTCGATAAAGTTTTGGATCTGTTCCTCGAGCTAGGTGCTGACGACGATCAGTGCGAATTTCCCTATCTCTTCGGTTCCGGCTTAAGCGGTTACGCCAAAAAACACCTCGAAGACGAAGGGGTAGATATGAAGCCTCTCTTTGAAGAAATCCTCGACCACGTACCACCCCCCGTCGGCGACCCCAACAAGCCACTACAACTGCAAGTAACCACCTTAGATTACTCAGAATACGTCGGTCGCATCGTCATCGGCCGCATCCACAACGGCACGATTAGAATCGGTCAACAAGCAGTCTTAATCACAGAAAGCGGCGCGCTTGTCAAATCAAAAATTACCAAATTGATGGGCTTTGAAGGCCTGAAGCGGATTGATATCCCAGAATCTTCTGCTGGTAATCTTGTCGCCGTTGCTGGTTTTGCTGATGCGTATATTGGCGAGACAATTACCTGTCCCAACGACCCGCAAGCGCTACCTTTAATTAAAGTAGACGAACCAACTTTGCAGATGACTTTCTCTGTGAACGATTCGCCGTTCTGCGGTCAAGAAGGTAGTTTGGTAACATCGCGGCAAATTCGCGATCGGCTAATGCGAGAACTCCAAACCAACGTCGCCTTGCGCGTCGAAGAAACCGAATCTCCCGACAAATTCCTCGTATCCGGCCGCGGCGAACTCCACCTCGGAATCCTGATCGAAAATATGCGTCGCGAAGGATACGAATTCCAAGTATCTCAACCGCAAGTAATCTTCCGCGAAGTCGGCGGTCGTCCCTGCGAACCCTTTGAATGTTTGGTGTTAGACGTACCCGAAGAAGCAGTCGGCGGCTGTATCGAACGCCTCGGTCAGCGCAAAGCAGAAATGCAAGATATGCACGTCAGCAGCACCGGCCGCACCCAAATCGAATTTTCAGTCCCCGCTCGCGGCTTGATTGGATTCCGAGGCGAGTTCATGCGCTTGACTCGCGGCGCTGGAATTATGAACCACAGCTTCCTCGACTATCGCCCCCTCGGTGGAGAAATTATCGCCCGTCGCAACGGAGTATTGATTTCCTTTGAAGAAGGAATTGCAACTACTTATTCACTGAAAAATGCTGAAGACCGTGGCGTATTTTTCATTACCCCCGGAACCAAGGTTTACAGAGGGATGATTATCGGCGAAAACAACCGAGATGAAGACATGGAGCTGAATATTTGCAAGTCGAAGCAGTTGACAAACCACCGCGCATCTGGCGGTGAAGAATTGGCACAATTGCAAGCGCCAGTCGATATGAGTTTGGAACGCGCTTTGGAGTACATCGGCCAGGATGAATTAGTGGAAGTAACACCGAAATCCATTCGCTTACGGAAGGTTTCTAAGAAGTTGGTAAAACGCTAAAACAAATTGTAGGGTGCGCCGAATAGCACCTTACATTTTATAGGCAAAATATATTGTAGGGTGCGTATTGCGCACCTTATTTTTTATGGCAAAAAACCTGCCAGAACTTAAAAAAATTATATATTATCCAAAGTACATGGCTTTTTGAAGTAATCTTTTGCTGGGAGTCCAATTCTTTCAGCATCTTTATATATCCATAGCAACCAGAAACAATAAGAATGTTTTTTAACCGCAAATAAACACAGATAAACGCAGATAAAACACGATCCGCGTCCATCTGTGTTCATCCGCTAATATCTGCGGTTGCAAAATTCCAATCTAACTAATTGGCTATAATCTATATGGTTGATATCAGAATAATTTGCAAATGACTCAGTTGGTTTTACATAATGGGCTATTTATTTTATTATTGATTTCTATATCATAGTCTGCCTTTTCTGTCAATTGGCAGAGCGGGCTGATGCCGGATCGCGCGATCGACTAACCGCCACAATATGTTTTAATTTATATTTGAGCAAAATCCAAACAAAGCCAGCCATGAGTCCTAAATCAATAGCCGTAATCAACTTCAAAGGCGGTGTCGGAAAGACCACCGTCACTTGGAGTCTGGGAAATATTATATCCCAAGGAACAGACTTAGAAGTCTTGATGTTAGACTTAGATCCGCAAATGTCGCTCACAGAGGCGATCGGACTTAACGAAAATACAGGTCATTTAGATGACAAGTTTGGTAAGTGGTACGAAAAATCCCTCAAGCATAGACTTACAATTTACGACGCTCTAGAAGTCTTTAAAAAAGCCGGACAAAACTTTAAATTTCCCGTTGGTTTCGACACCATTTATCAGATTGACGAACAGTTGCATTTTGTCCCTTCAGTTGAAGAATTGTATTGGTTAGATATCGATGGATTTGAGGGAAAAAGTGTTAAAGACTTCATCCGCAGATTTATCGGCAAAATCGCCAACTCTGCCAATCTCCCCAAATACGACTTAATGCTTTTTGACTGTTCGCCTTCCTTCAGTCTCCTCACCTACAGCGTACTCTCTTGCTGCGACTTAATATTGATTCCCGTCAATCCAGATTATTTTGGTTCTAGGGGATTGAGTTTAGTTTTAAACTCGCTTCAAAAACGGATTGAGCCTTATCCTTTTCCCAAGATTGCAGTGTTTATGAATAAAGCTAAAATCTATGGAGGATTGCTGACAAATGAAGTTCAGTTTTACATGAGAGAAGTAAAGAGACTTTGCGATGAGATATCAAAAGATAATAACATAGAAGTTAGATTTTTAGAATCGACGATTCGCGAAAGCGTCGGGCTAAAACGGGCGATTAATGAGGGTGAACTGCCGCGAGAATTAGTTAGAGAATTTGAAAAACTATGGCGCGAGTGTGAGGAGTATCTGAAATGAGTAAAAAAGAAATTTTGGCTGCTTCCGAACAAGAAAGCGGGGGGTTAGTTGAGGAAATTGGCGAACTTAAGGAGATCTTGCGGGATGTTGCTCGAAAATTAACCCGGCTTGAGACTCAAGTCAAGCGGGGAGTGATTTCTGCTGGCTCAAAAACTTCGGATATTGCCAGGAGTGCTGATGTTAATAAACCTGTTAATTTATCCGCTGCCAATGTTCTAGAAGTTTATGAAGAACTGCGTTTACAAGCTAAGAATGGTAATGAAGAAGAGGTGAGGCAAAAGTTGTTGGCAATGAGTGCAACTGACTTGAACTTGATGTGTTGCGAGTTAGGGATGCCGCCCAGCAGCAAGAATCCGTCCCGCAAAAAAATGTTCGAGTTAATTATTGGCAGAATTAAACAGAGTTTGAGGCTGTCGCGGCATATAGACAGACAAACACTTTAAAAATTAGCAGATGAATCGATAAAATGCGTTTTAACTTGCATTTCCCGCTGCAATATGGAAGAGGCAAGATGCCCGTTCCACAAAAGCCTGTTCCACAAGAGGTGAAGTTGAGTGTGGTGTGGGCATCTTGGCCGCCCCTGAAAAGCTGGTTACAAATTCTGCAACTTTTCAGCTTCCATAAATTATGGCCGATAAGTGCGATCGGCGTATTTTCACTAACACTTTTAATCTGCTTGTTTTTGAGCCTTCACAGCCCTCCCACAACCGCCGCCCAAAAACCAAGGATACTGGCGTTTACTGCCCTCCAAAGGCGCGGCAGCGACGTGAGAAACACTTTATTTGCCCTCAATGCTAGCAGTTCCTCCCGCCGCGAACTTGCACCCAATATAGATGTTAGTCCTACCCTAGTTTGGTCGCCCAACGGGCAGCGACTGGCTTTCGTGAGTGGAGACACCGATATCTATACAGTTAATGCTGACGGTAACCGACTAACTAAACAGTTTGCTGGAGATACTTGCAAAGCAGCTAATTTTAAAATAGCTTGGTTTTCCAATAGTCAGAACTTTATTTTTGCCCGTTCTTGCGACGGTTTTACCTCTGATACTCCGGGTAGTCAATCACTTTATACAAGCGATAGTTCTGGCATCCTAGGAACTAAATTAGTTAGAAATTTGGAAGTAGGAGGATATCCCCCTAAAACAGAAATTTCATCTGAATTTTACATTTCATCCGACGGCCAGCAGGTAGCATTTGTCAAGGATAGAAATATATACAAAATGAATGCCGACGCTTCGGGCATGACCAAACTAACTAAAAGTCCAGGAGAATATGTATCCGGCGGAAGTGAACTTGTTTGGTCGCCCGATCGCACAAAAATTGCTTTCCTGTTCGGCGCTTATCCGAAACAGCAAATTTACACAATTAATGCCGATGGCACTAACATCAAAAATTTGACGAACAACCCGCAAAATGAGGTTTATAACATCAAACTATTTTGGTCGCCAGACAGCAGCCACATTGCTTACTATTACAATAAACCCGGCGATTCATCAGGTGAACAGCAAGATATCTACCTGCTCGACATTAACCGGGGGACAGCCAAGAATCTCACCCAAAAATCCAGAAACTACGGCGAACTTTCGTGGTCGCCTGACGGCAAATTTATTGCTTTCGTCGCCGGAGAGTTCAACAATCAAAAACTCTACACAATCAATGCTGACGGGAACCAGCTAAATCAACTAGCTACCCGGCTAAAACCGTCGGTAATTTCAGAATTAGCTTGGTCTCCTGACACCCAGCAAATTGCTTTTATATTTAATGAAATCCAAGGATACAAAAGCAACTTGTATGTAATTAATCGGGACGGTTCGGCATTGACTAAATTGACAAACGACCAGGATTTGAATGCTAGCCATCCGGTTTGGCAACCGCAGTAAACTTAAAAACCCAAATATACTCTAGGGGTGGATTTTAGCACAGATAAACCCAGAAGGGCGGGCTATCTTTGCACCACCTTGGACCGAAAGCGGGTTACTGAACAAGAAAGAACCAACCAAAATAAACACTCAAAAATATTTTCAAATTGGGGAAGAGGCAATAATTTTTTTCTCCTTTAATGGCTGGTGAACTTGCAATTCATTAGACTCAACTTCCTGGTGTTTTTCATCCTGCACCTGTTTATCAATTTTGGGCAACTTTAAAATCGCCCCAGCTAAAACCCAATAATACACGCACACTGGATCTACATCCAGCGGATAGTATTGAGTATTGATCGTAATAAATGCAACAAACACCCAAAAACTAGCTCCGTAACTCCGCAAACTTTTGTCCTTGACAGATCTGTAAGCTATAAAAGTTAAAAAAGCTAAGTGTAAAAGCATGATCTGAAAACTAATCATTCCCGGATAACCGAGTTCGTATATCAACTTAGGTTGGAAAGTTTCAATTAGCTGCGTGGCACCAAATATTCGCGTTGAATTAGTGGCTCGTCCCACACCTCTACCGAGAGGTTTGTCAATGATAAAATTGTTGCTCTGCTCGAACTGATTAAAGAGAAACTGCTGGGGCGGTGCAGCATTCCAGCGACGAACAAAGCTCTCCCACCGCTGCTCGACAATTCCCGGGTTAATAGCTGCACCGACAAACAGCAGAATCGCCAGTCCTGCACCGACGGGAATAAATCGTTTTAAATTAACTAATTGACCGGTGAGAACTAGCAGGATTGCTGTAGCAACGGGAACCATAACTAAAGCAGCTCTTTGACCGGAAATAACTGCATTGGCAAATACTAATGCCATGCCAAATAAACCGATAACTCTCCACCAGAATGAAGGATCGCAAAAAGCAGAGGCAAAGGTTAAAAAAGCATTAGAAATTAAAAACCACGCCCACTGCCAAGGCGCGACAAAAGTTCCCGGCAAGCGGACCATCTTGACTTCTGGACTGAACACCAAAGAACCGCCGACAAAACATCTGGCTTCCAGCGTTGCTTTATATAATTCTGCTCCGGTCATTCCTCTGGTTCCCGCACACTTTCCACTTTGCAGCAACAGGTACTGAATCAAACCGAGAAGGCAGCAAACGATCGCCAAAACGATGTGCATTCGACTAAAAAATACCAAATCCTTCTTAGTGCGGAGCAGATAATAGGTACAAGCAATCAGCGGTATGTAACCTATCAATACTTTTAAGCCGAGAATTCCTTGCAGAATTGGTTTGTCGCCCGCCCTAGGGTTGAGCTGCATCTCCCCGTTGACAAAAATTAAAGTCAGCATTGCCATCATCAACAGGATGCTGAAGGTAGAAAGCATTTGTTTGGGAATGAACAGGGGCAACTGTTTCTTTTTGCAGCTTTGAATTAGGGCGATGAGAGCTGGTATGTAGAAAGCATCTTTGGCTACTTGAAATGCAGCATTCCCGCCACCAATTGCATAAGTAATTGTACCGCTGAAAGGCAGGTAAATTAGAAAAGTCCACAAAGCTTGGCGGGGGTATTTGTAGGAAAGCAGCAAGATGCCTGCGGCTGTGCCTCCTGCAATAGCAATCTTAGGGCCGGCTAGGAACAACAGGGGGAGGCTGAGAGCAACGGTGACTAAGCAGCTTATGGCGATCGCCTGCACCAATTCATTGCGCTTTTCTGAAATTTTGCGTTTTTGTGCAGCTACTTCTTTTTTGCTGAGCGCTGTTGTTTTTTCGCTGTGCTTGTGTTTGGATTTCTTGGATTTGCGCTTGGTTTTCAGCATATAGCAGAAGGAAGAAGGAAGAAGGAAGAGGGAAGAGGGAAGAAGGAAGAAGGAGGGAAGAAGGAAGAGGGATTTAGTTGCCTAAGAGAGAAAGAAGAAACAATCGACCCCTTATGTTTGTGCAATTAATAACCTCCTCCCGTCACGGCAGTTCCTAAAAATTTTATAAGGCACTTATGTTGAAGGCAGAAGACACTCTGATGTAGAAGGCTGGAGATGTCTAAGGTAGAAGACAGAAGGAATAGAAGCCAAAAGATTTCGGCAGATGTGGTTACTTATTTTTAAAGTCAAGATCGAGAAAAATTCTTGGTCGAGATTGTCGGTGTGACGCGGGCACAAATTAGACAGGCGACCTTGTAAAATATAACTGCTGCATCTATAATGTACAAAAATGTACAAATCTAGAAAAAATAATTTTAATGTAGCGGTGAATATGAAATTAACAAAATTTGTATCGATCGGCATTGCCGTACTTTTAGGAGCAAGCGGGAGCATATTATCTAGCAGCAGTAGAGCATTAGGGGCAGAAAAAGTTGTCCTCACCTTTGGCCCGATCAGACAAGCCATCAATATCAGCGATTTAGAAGACTTTGCTAAAAACGGCACGACGACGCCAACCCTCCAACAAATTATCCGGTTCTCCAAAATGGACGCGCAAATGCTGCGGGGGTTCATGGGTTTAGAAATTGGTTTAAAGCCTGCTAATCTGGCGAGGGTAGTTTACAGCACCCCAGGAGAAAAAATCACTGACGACATCGGTCAAGCAATTCGGACTCAACGCCGCACAGAAAGCGGAAAAGCTCTGCGGGCAGCGGTGATCCTGGCATCCGGGGATGACGGTAAGGTATCGCTGTTAGAAATCCTGAAAAAGTACCCTCTCAAGGAGGTTTACGTAGATGTTGCCAGCCTTCGCACCGCTGTTGGGAAAGTTCAGAGTATAGCCGGAACTCTGCGAAGCCTGCTTCAAGATGTGACGAGATCGACAACTCGCACAAGTGAAACAACTCGCACCGAAAGTCCGATCGAACCTCGCCGCAGCGTGCAGCCAACAACTCCGCCTCCAGCGCCGCGCCGCGCCGCGCCCTTGCCAGCACCCGCACCGCAGCCCGTGACGCCGATCAGAGGGCTTTGGTAAAAAAATCATAAATGTGTCCTAAAGGCGGCTTGAAACGGCTGTTGTGGCATTCTATTGACACTTTTGAGACCAAACCCGCCCCCGACCTACCCCTATCCCAACCCCCAAAAGGGTTAGGACTTTTGTGGAAACTCCCAAAGCAATCAATTTTTCTTTAGCAATTTTTTGAGCAACTTAGGAATTTCTGAAGGTCGAGCCGCCACAGGTATGTCCGCCTCTTCAAAGGCAGCCATTTTGTTTGGGGCCGTAACTCCAAAGGCTTTCTGGGCAGCGGCCCGAGAACTGATCAGGATGCCGGCGTGGCCCAAAGACGGCCCCTTGGGAGCGTAGCGGCCGGCCAGATAAGCAACCACGGGTTTGTCGATCGCCGAAGCGATGTAAGAAGCAGCAGCTTGTTCACTCCAGCCGCCAACTTCCCCCACCAAAACCATCGCTTCGGTACTGTCGTCTTCGTCCAAAATTTGCAGCCACTGCATAAAAGAAGAACCGACAATCGCGTCGCAGCCAATACAAACCGCCATCGACTGTCCCAACCCAGCTTCCGTCAGTTCTAGAGCAACTTCGTAAGTCAAAGTGCTGCTGCGGCTGATCACTCCCACCGGGCCGGGAGTGTAAAATTCCTTGGGGTGAGTTCCCAGCAGGAGTTTATCGGGCACAATAATCCCCGGACTGTTGGGCCCGATTACCAAAGTTTCGGTGGCTTCTGCTTTTCTGACTAAGTGCACCATATCCAGAGGAGGCACTCCCCCAGTAACGATCGCAATTTGCCGAATTCCTCCGGCGATCGCTTCTAAAGCAGCATCCAGCACCGAGTAAGCGTCTACCAAAATTACCGCAGTGTCAACGTGACCCACTGCCGCCACTGCTTGTTCTACCAAATCAAAAATCGGAATTCCCTCCACTTCCAGCCCCCCCCGACCGGGACTAACACCGGCGACTACATTCGTGCCGTATGCTTTCATCATCAGGGCGGCGCGGGTGGACGCGGGAGATTCTGTAATGCCCTGTACTAGGACTTTGCTTTCAGGAGTTAAATTCATTTTTTCCCACTTGACACTCGATCTGTAAAAAGCAGAAGGCCTTCATCTGTACAGAAATCTCGTTGTTTGCCGATCGACTGCCGCTACTTGACGGAGGATACAGAAGCGGCCGCGGCCTCATCCAAAGTGCTAGCTAACTGCACCGGCAACTGTCCCAAACGCTTTTTAACAGCATCAGCATCGATCTCTACCAGCCGGAGCACAACTTGGATGTGGCGGTTAGCGCGAGCTTTCCGTTCCAAATAGCCGGCTACTGCAGCGATTATTTCCTCTGTCTTGGAGGCGCTGCCCAAAATATTTACAAGTATCACCTTAACGCTTTTATCCTGAGCGACTAACTCAAGACCCAATTCCGCACGATCGCGCAGCGCATTTGCTGCATCGTAGCGGTCTAGGGAACCAATATTCACAAAATTAGCTGGTTTTCCTCCTTGGTGGGTTACTGCATCTAGAGTTGCCATTGTCAAGCCCACTCCGTTGCACAAAATCGCGATATTCCCGTCTAGTTCGATTAATTGCAGGGATTCGGAATTCGAAATTGGGGAGTTAGATTTGGGGTCAAACTCCGGCAACTGCTGAACCTTCGAGTGGGAATGGGAGCGATCGCCAGAGGTATGGGGGCTTCTCCTTTCCCGTGCCAACCCGCTGCTTTGCCTCTTCCCTGAGAGTGTGGCCAAATCTGGATGCCGCCCCAAGGCATCGTCGTTGGCGGTGACTTTACCGTCTAAAGCCATTACCTCTCCCGTCGGACTGATGCCGAGAGGATTGATTTCTACTAGATCTAAATCTTTTTCGACAAACAGCCGGTACATTTTTTCGACAATGGTGCTCACCGATTGAATCAAGTCTCCCTGCAATCCCATTTTCAGCGTGAGACGCCTCGCGTAGAATGGGGAAAATTCTTGATCTACGGCAACTTGCTGCATTTGCTCGATCGACCCTTCGACATCCATACCTCCTTGTCTCGAACCCAGAAGCACCGGGCGACGGGCTACGGGGTCTAGGAGTACCGCTAAGTACAATTCTTGGTCAGCGTTGTACTTTGCTTCTGCCAGTAGAACTTGGGGATATTCATCCTCGATCGGCAAATTAAAAATTGTTTGAGCGGCTGCTACTGCATCGATCGTATTTTCCACAAACTTGATACCGCCCGCCCTGCCCCGTCCCCCAGCCCGCACTTGCGATTTGAGTACAACTGGGTAGGGAATTTTCAATCCTTTGAGGTCGGCGGGATTGTCAATCCGCTGCGACGGCAAAATCGGAATTGCCATCTGGCGAAATAAAGATTTAGCTTGGTACTCTAACAAATCCATTATCAATTACGGGTGACGGGTAGTTGGCAACAAGCAATTCGTCCTAATTGGCAATTCATAATTAATAGATAGTAATTGGTTTTTTGTCAAGTTAAAAGTTAAAAATTATCGCTTTTATCTTTTAATTTTCGACTTTTGTATTGCCGATTACTTATTCGCTCTTACCGCTCGCCGATTACCTATTACCTAAGCTGTTTCAAAGTGTTTTTTTCTCGGAATTGCCAAATTTTACTCTTAGGATATGGCGGGCAGGTATTTGGCGAGCGTTGGTGTTTTTTGGCCTCGGAAAATCTTCGGACGTTCGGCGATAGTGTGCCTAGATATTTCTGCGAATTGTTTACTTGATGCTATTAGCAGCACCTTGATGGACGGTTTTGACCCATTTGAGTCGCTTAGGCCGTACCGCAATCCGAGCCGTCACAGTCCCTACCAGCAGCCAGTGGAACATATACACAGTACCCCGCAGCGTTTGCAGCAAGGTGACAAAAACTCGCCTTACGTCAAATTTCGTCTCTTTGCGAGTGCGGCGCAAACCGACAAACATTCCCACCACCGACAATGTAAGGGTCATAAAAGTTATGGGACTGGCGATCGGCATCCGGCGCAGCGCAATTGACATCACAAAGTCGGGTAGCGCTACTGTGGGTAAGAAATATTGAGATACCCAAAATCCAAATAAATCCCAAGTTTTCCCAGTTCCCATGCGGTTCCGCAAAATTAGCCGCCAGTAGTCAAGATAACGCTGATAGCCGCCTTCTGCCCAGCGATTGCGCTGATGCCACAGAGCGCGAGGGTTAGTGACTCCTTCTTCTGACACGGCTGGGAAAGCGAGAAATTCAATGTCCCATCGGTCTAGGTGCAGCCTCACCGTCAAATCCAGGTCGTCGGTAATCGTCTCCTCGTTCCAGCCTCCGCAGCTTTCCAAGGCGGTGCGGCGCATGAATTGGCCGTTACCGCGCAATTCTCCAATGCCGCCGATCGCAATCCGCTGCTGCTGGAAAAAACTGTCGAGAGCCATTTCTGCTTCTTGGCCACGAGTCCAGAAATTTACCGAAGCATTGGCGATGGCTTTTCTGACTTGCACAGCCCCTACCTTTTCTCCATGGAACACTGGCAGCACCCGGCGCAGCAAATCCGGCGTTACCGTCGCGTCGGCATCAAATATTCCCACAAATTCCCCGCGAGTCAGCGGTAACACTTGATTCAGGGCTCCCGACTTGCCGCCGCTGGCATTTGGTCCTCTGCGAAATACTTTGAGCTGGGGGTACTTTTTGGTTAGCTGTTCCAATACTAGCGGCGTGGCGTCGCTGCTGTGATCGTCGATCGCCCAAACTTCGTAGCGGTCGATCGGATAATCTACATTGCAGATGGATTCTACGAATCGGGCAATCACCGCTTCCTCATTTTTCGCCGCCACCAGCAGCGACACGTAAGGCCAATCCTCTCGACTTTCATCGGCAAGAGGCGGCAGTGCGGGCTTGGGTTCCGCAAACAACACTCGAAATGCTTGCATCCACAGCAGTCCCGTCAACCCCCACACTACCCACGCACCCCAAGAAATCAAGTGCAGGGCGATCGTGCCGGCCCAAATCGCAGTCAGCACTGCGGCGGCTTTTCTGCGGCGTCCCCGGTACAGATTTTGAGGAAAAGAGGGAGTTCCCGGCACAGACACCGCCACCGGGAGCTCTGCTTTTGTTTCCGCGTCAAACACCCTGTCGCCAATGTCTGGTATAGCAAATACTTTGCTGAGCTTCGAGTGCGAGGTCAAACTCTTGAGCTCTTCTTGAGCTAAATCAGAGATGTCCAAGTTAAGCTCGCTGCGAGCGTCGTTTTCTGGCCAAGAACTCTCCTGCATAGGTTACTTGATTCAACCACCAATAGTTTTTGATTTTAGATATAAGCATCTACTGTATCAGTTTCTGGACTTTTGTCGAAAGCGGACGGGAGGACAACCAGCGGGTTCGGTGCTTGTACTACCCTGGTAAACGGGTACTGCATCGAGTATTTTGGTTGGCTTTTGCTTGCGATCGACCAGGAATATCTGTTAGTTTTTTCTGGGGATCTAAACTATCTGTTAGTAATAATTGTCTGAGGTGGAAATATGTCTATTCCTCAACTCAAGCCAGCCGATGACAAAGAAGTGAAAGTCTACGCGCCTTTCTGTCAAGAGCCCAGGCGCAAGTTTTTACCGCACGCTATTGGTCTCTACAAGCTCAAAAGCTTGGAGGGGGCAAGAAAAATTGACGGTGGGGAGAGCGTGCCGTTTGTCGCTAGTTGGAATATCTCGTCGCTGCCGATCGATTTAACCCGCTGTCGGGTGTTGTTTGACGGCAATGCTGAACTCAGCTACGAAGTGACTATGCAAAGCTCTGAGTTTGTTAGTTGCTTAATTGAGGTACTCCTGACTTTTCAGCGAACTCGTACTGTCGATTTTTCTAAAACGTTTTACCGCAAGCTGATGCGAATGGATGAATAACTTTCACCGCAGCCGCACTCCCGAAAGTCCGCAATTGACAATCAAGCAATTTAATCCGGAACACCCGGATTGATTCGTCGATCGAGAAAAAAGCTCCGAATCCCGATCGCCAGCCCCCGGATTTATCAGTGGGGTCGCTTTCTTCAATCTAAAATCTAAAATCTAAAATCTAAAATCGATTGACGGGCGCTATAACTGGCGCACCAATAGTGTAACGCCTCGACGGCGACATTACATGATTGGTGCGCCAGCCCTATTTGAGAAGCGGAAATAGTAAGTGAGTTGTTTGATCATTCTCAATAATCCCTTTGGGGGTCAGCACTTATCCCCATTCCTAAAGTAAATCAACCGCAATTGTCAGTTGATGGTGATACAGATTTCGCGTAGGGACTCAGGCAAAGGCTGAGTCCCTACCTGTATTTCATCTAATTGAAAACTGCTGTATTTGTTGTGGAACAACCCCAAAAGCCTATTTCGGACATTGGTGCTGTGCGAGTGCGTGAAGCAAAGCTATCTGCCGTTAGGCGAATCGCGCCGTCCGATTTCGTTCAAATTTTGCGACTCGGTAGATGAGAGGAAAGCGCTGTAGATCCGCCCAAGGAAAATCAATCTACAGCCCTTGAACTGCGATCGGGCTTATGGCAATCAGCCTTTAGGCTGCCGAAATGCCAGCCGACGCCGCCCGACAATGTATGTGTTTATATGCTAGAAGCGCGATCGTAACAAGCTTATTGCTCGCATTGCCAGATATCAGTTTGAACGGGGGCGAGCGCAGTAATAATTAATAACTAATAATATTTATCCATTTTCAATGGATATGCAAAAATGATTATGCAAGCACCGTGCTTTCTTCCTAGACAGTCCTCTATTTAGCCAATAAAAAGTTTTCTAAACCCTATTTATAGGGGTGTTAGGTAACAGCTATCATTCATTTTTATCTGGTTGTTTTTATTCGTATAATTTCTGGGATTTAATGTGGGCAATAATAAGGACTAAAAACCTTACCAATAAAATCGGTTTTTAAAGAAATTAGGGTAGATAAATAATTATTAAAAACGGCTGGTAAAACAAACAATTAAAAAACTCCTTTCCCCAAATCAAGTAAAAAGAATGGGAAGAAAAGGGTGGCGAATATGTGAATAATAGTTTTCCGTAAGAAAACAATCTTCCCAAAAGCGACAAAATCGAGTATAATAGTATTGCCAAATTGAGTCGCAGTTCACAAATACTGTAGAAAAAACTAAATTTATTGAAATAGACAGGTGCAAATTGAGGATTGAAGGCGTACCCAAATTGACTAAATATTTGCTGATCGGTTCCACAAAAGCTTACAGTGGCAAGTCTGCCATCGCCTTGGGGATGGCACTCGGACTCCGGGAAAAAGGACTGGCCATCGCCTACGGCAAACCTCTGGGAACCTGTTTCAGCTCCGAGGGAGCTGGGATCGAGGACGACGATGTACGGTTCGCGGTAGAGACGCTGAAGCTCTCAGAAAGTCAGATGCCGTCAACACTGCTGTATTTGGATGAAGAGACGGTTCACAAGCGTTTGCGGAGAGAAGACAAGACAGATTACCGCCAGTCTTTAGCACAATATTTGCAAGCTCCCAGCGGAGACTTGGTGCTGTTAGAAGGCCCAGCTAATTTGGAGGAAGGCAGTCTGTTTGACTTGTCTTTGGCTCAAGTCGCTGAGGCAGTTGATGCCTCTGTACTGTTGGTAGCCCGCCCGATCGATCTTTATATAGACGATTTGCTGTCTGCTAAACAGCGTTTGGGTTCGCGGTTGCTGGGCGTGGTACTCAACGACGTTCCCTCCGACAAACTAGAATCCGTAACGGCGACTGTGCGGCCTTTTCTGGAGGCTGCAGGTATTCCTGTTTTGGGAATGCTGCCGAGAAGTGCTTTGCTGCGAAGTGTCAGCGTCAAAGAATTGGTACACCAATTGAAAGCTGACGTGCTGTGCCGTCGAGACCGTTTGGACTTGATGGTGGAAACCTTGACAATTGGCGCGATGAATGTTAGTTCAGCTCTGAAGTATTTCCGCAAAGCGAGAAATATGGCGGTGGTGACGGGGGGCGATCGCACGGACATTCAGCTAGCAGCTCTGGAGAGCTCGACTCAGTGCTTAATTTTGACAGGTCACTTGCCTCCTTCTCCCCTAGTGATTGGCAGGGCAGAAGAAATGGAAATTCCGGTTTTGTCTGTTGATTTGGATACCTTAACCACGGTAGAAATTATCGACAGCACCTTTGGCAGCGTGCGCCTGCACGAACCGATCAAGGTGGAATGCGTTACTCAGCTAATGGCAGAACATTTTGACCTTGAGGGTCTGATGGCATCCTTGGGTCTGAGCGATCGAGTCCATTAGTAACAGAGCCGGAGCTGAGGGAAGAAGGTATTCGGCAGAGAGAACTTTTTGTTTAAATAAATAAAAAGCCAAAATTCTTAAATTCTCAATTTTTCTTGAATTCTACCTTGAGCTCCGGCTGCCGGATGTCTGAAGACATTCTGCCTTCGGGCTTCCTCAAATCTCCAGATCCTCTAGTCTGAACCCGTAAATCAGCAATTCTTAACTTCTTTTTGGCGGCAATGGCTAGTGAGTCTGCTAAAATCCACAACGTAGTTTTATTTAATTTAATAAATTCTTTGAGTCAATCAATTGAGCTACCCAGAGTAGATGATTTTTTACAAGAACTTGCGGCGATCCAGCAAACCAGCTCCAAGCGGATTGCTCTTTTGGGTTCTCGCCACGTTCCTATTACCCACCAGCAGCTAATTGAGATGCTGAGCTACGCCATAGTTCTGGGAGGCAATCAGCTCATCACTTCTGGTGCAACAGGCACCAATTCAGCAGCAATTCGGGGAGCAATGCGAGCAGATCCAAATCTGCTGACGGTGATTTTGCCACAAAGCATGAGCCGCCAGCCTCGGGAGTCTCGCGACCAACTCGAACAAGTGATACATTTGGTAGAAAATCCCAAAAATGATAGCTTGTCTCTCCCGGAAGCAAGCGCCATGTGCAATCAGGAGATTATTTCACGCTGCCAGCAACTGATATGTTTTGCTTTTCACGAAAGCCACACTTTGCTGAAAACTTGCCAGGATGCGGAGGAACAGCGCAAGGTAGTTACTCTGTTCTATTTT
Organism: Microcoleus sp. Pol1C5; assembly: GCF_036701115.1. Lineage (NCBI taxonomy): Bacteria > Bacillati > Cyanobacteriota > Cyanophyceae > Oscillatoriales > Microcoleaceae > Microcoleus > Microcoleus sp. Pol1C5. The sequence goes on from NZ_JAUBQE010000006.1 coordinate 97,449, forward strand.
GATTGAACTGCGAGGCGGATGATGCTGTTGGGATTACCTGTGTCGGTTATTCTGCTTGATTGTATAGCTGCTGCTGCTGCGCTGGTTTACGCACCGTTTTTGGTGGTTGCGTTCGCCCGCTTGCAGCTAGGCTACGACCAAGCAGCCCCCCGCGCTATGTTTGAGAGGTTGCCGGCTTACGCTCAGCGGGCAACTTGGGCTCACCAAAATTCGTTTGAGACGTTTATGCTGTTTTCAGCGGCGGCTTTGATGGCTTTTGTGACGGGGGTAGATTCGGAACCGGCGGGTTGGGCTGCGATCGCTTTTACGATCGCCCGGTTGTTGTTTTCGGTTTTCTATATTCTGAATGTGCCGCTGGGGCGATCGCTCATGTTTGCGATTAGTTCTTCTTGCACAGCTACTTTATTCTATTTCAGTTTAATGGCTGTTAATGGTTAATTGTTATTAGTCAGTGGTCATTAGTCATTAGTCATTAGTTAAGAGACGCTTAATTAATGACTAATTACCAACTACCAACTACCAATTACCGATTACCAACTACCAATTACCCATTACCAATTACTAATTTATGGCTGCTAGTTATTCCTTTGATATTGTCAGCGAGTTCGATCGGCAAGAATTAGTTAACGCTGTTGACCAAACTGTGCGGGAAATTCAAAGCCGCTACGACTTGAAAGATACCAAAACTACCGTGGAATTGGGCGCAGAATCAATTACGGTCAATACGGACAGCGAATTTACTCTAGATGCAATTCACACTGTTTTGCAAACTAAAGCCGCCAAGCGGAATTTATCTTTGAAAATTTTTGATTACGGGAAAGTTGAACCTGCTAGCGGCAGTCGCGTGCGTCAAGAAATTAAACTAAAAAAAGGAATTAGTCAGGAAATCGCGAAACAGATTACTAAATTGATTCGCGATGAATTTAAGAAGATTCAAGGTTCGATTCAAGGCGATGCAGTGCGGGTTTCTGCTAAGGATAAGGACGATTTGCAGTTGGTGATTCAACGCTTGAAGCAAGAAGACTATCCCGTGGCTTTGCAGTTTACCAATTACAGGTAAATTTTTGAAAGCTAAGTATTGGATTGTCGGTTGTGCGATCGCATCTTTGAGTGCGATAGAACTTGCCTTGCGCTTGCTCGGATTCGGAAATCCTGCCTTGCTCCAAGCTGATGCCAATGCTGGCTATATATTTGCACCAAATCAACTTGTATATCGCTTTGGCAATAGACTTGAGTACAATCAATTTTCTCAGCGTTCTGAACAAATCGATTCAGCAAAGCCTGAAGGTACTCTCAGAATTTTGATGATAGGAGATTCGGTTCTCAACGGTAATAATACCACCGATCAGCAAGAAACTATTCCAGAATTGTTTGAAGCGCGTTTGTTGGGCATAAAAAAGGAAGTTGAGCTGCTGAATGCTTCTGCAGGTTCTTGGGGAATTGGCAATCAATTGGGATATATTCGCAAGTTTGGCACTTTTGAAAGCGACGCTGTGATTTTGCAAATTGGTACTCACGATTTGCTACAACCTCCAAGCAGCAGCGCGGGGGTGGGAAATGACCCGCTGATGCCGAATCGTAAACCGTTATTGGCAATTCAAGAAGTGTTTCAAAGACACATTATGCGCCAATTATCAAGTGTTTTTGTATCGAATTATCCTGCGGCGGGAGTGCGGGTGTCGGAATCACAACAGTTTATGGAAAATATGCAGCGATTGGAGCAAATAGTTGCTTTGGTGCGAGCTAAGAATATTCCGTTGTTTGTGTTGTATACTTGCGATGGAGCGGATTTACTGCCCGTACCGAATCAGCCGAAGTTTAAATCCGAGTTTGTCGAGCGGCTAAAAGCTTTAAAAATTCCAGTCATAGACACTCATGCAGCCTGGTCAAAATTGCCGAAAACGAGGGTAGAAAGTTATTTTCGGGATGGCGTACACCCCACAGCCCTAGCTTACGAATCAATAGCAGATTTAGTGTTTCAACAGTTGTGTATACAGAAAAAATTGGTTGCGTGTGGCGGGAAGAAATAAGCTGCTTTATAGCCGAAGGAAGAAGCCCGATGGAAGCCGCAAGAAGGAAGAGGTAATTCCTGAGAACTGGCACCTGACAACTGACAACGGGTTGGTATTAAATATCTAAACCCGTGACTGTTAAGTCGGGAGGATGTTCGACAACAAACTGGTAATATAACTCTTGCTTTGCTTGCGGGGGCAGAGACATTATCCATTCTAGCACTCCCATTTCACCTGCTACTATCTTCGGATTAGTGAGAGTCGATCGCACTTTAATTTGTTCATTGCGGCTGACTGGCAATTGCTCTTTTAGTGTCAGGTGTACCTGCACCTGATGCAAGTTTGTCACATTTAAGCGATAAGCGTAACTCGTGCGCCTCTGCTGACCGATCAGTTTTTTATCTACTTGTCTTTCTACTAATTCCCGCTCTATTTTTAGCCCTTCATCTATTCCTAAATTTAGTTTATATTCTTGCCCGGGGGAAACATTTTCTAACTGCACACTGCCGACAAAAGTGTTGTTGCGAAAGATATTTGCTTTACCGGGCAGAAGAGTTGCACCAGTCAGCGGATTAACAACAACTGCTTGCAAATAGGCAAAACTGACTAATCGCGGGACGGCTATATATTCTGGTTTAAACGGATAATTTTCGCTAAAAATCGTCACTTTGTGCGGTGTACCGTCGCTGGGAATCTTGGTATTTCCCCCTACTTGAAATGAGACGGTGCCGCCTTCTTTCGATACTTGTGTGGTCGCGGTTTGAGCTGCTATGAGTTGGGGTGCGGCGCCAGCAGGTGGCCCATTTTCTTCAAACTCTAAGTTTGTATAATCTAGTGCTATTTCTGCTTCCGCAGGCTGTCGGCTGCGTGTCATCATAAGTTCTCGGGTTTGAGGAGATTTTGGGTAAACAGTATCGATAAACCAGGGTTCGAGTTTTGGTGGCAAAGTTCCCATTCCCGGTTTTGCTGTGGATAAAGTCAGCCCTACTCCCATCCAATCTTCGCCTGTATTTTGATTGACTTCGGCTAAGTAGTTGAGATTAATTTGGTTGTTGGTAGTGTTGACTCGCAAGTCGTAAAGGGGAGTCCAGCGGGCTCCCATGACTACATAGGAAACTTCTAGTTCAAAATTGCCGGTGCCACTGGGTTCTATGGCAACAATGATGTTAAAACTTTGCTGGGAATGGGGAGTTTGTACTTGCCGCAACTGCTGCAGCAAAGCTTCTATTTGCTTATCTAATTGGCGCTGCTGTTTTTCGTGCTGGGCGATCGCACTTACATATTTTACGTAATTAGTTCCTAAAAAGTTGAGCAATTCGCCAGTTTCGTTTAAACCTACCTGCTGTTTGGCGATGCTGCTGGAAAAGAAACCGACGCTTTTTTCGCTCAAACCTTCCACAAATTTGAGCTGAATTTTTCGGGCGGTTATTTTGTCGTTAATTCCCCGTCTTTGGGTTTGTAATTCTTGAATTTGTTGGGTTAATTCGGCAGTGCGATCGCCCACTGGTTCGCTGCTAAACACTGTTTCGGTTCGCACTCCCAGCAATCGCACTGCAACTGTACCCGCACCCGTGGCCCTGACTGACTCTGTTTCGAGGGTTGCGGGAACAGAAGCGATCGCCAATTCTCGCTCGTTTCCCGTCAGAGATACCGTACCGCGCCGCGTCACCAAAGCGCGATCGGTGTAAACTGTAACTTCGGATATGCTAGTATTTAGTGTTTTAATGGTATCAGAATTAAGTATTTCTGAGTCAGTCATTGTTAGTTGCTCCTATTTAATAACCGTTTAGTCGATCGAGGAATTTCAAAAGTAATTTATTGGTCAATTTTCCCGATCGCCCATTCCTCTAGAAAATTCCTCAAGCGCATCCAAAGGCGAAGCAAATAAAATGCAGCGTTTCAGCAAAGATAAATCTAACTCAGGCAGCATTTCGCTGCTAGTAATGCGATCGTAACCTTCCTCTCGCAGATGGTAAAGCTCTAAAGTGCCATCTTCCCAAAACCAGACTTCCGGGACTCCCATCAGTCGGTATTTCTGAAGTTTAATCGGACTACCGCTAGTGATAACTACCTCAATACACAGATCGGGAACCTCTTTATCTGTTCCGAAACAATAAGACAAATCTGCTTGATACTCCACTTTCCCCTCAACAATTTGACTGTAACTGCCGCTGGGAAAAAATTGTATTCTATTAAATTGAAAAAATTTTATCGGTAGCGCTGCAATCAGACATCGAGTTGCCTCGTGAGGTTTACTGATTCCCACAATTTCTATAACTCCATCACAATAAAATAAGCGTATATTCCCCACGTTTTCAAAGCCAGCTTGAATGGCTTTGAATTGATGCCATGTCACACCGCGCCAAGTGAAACGTTGTTCGATTGCGGGAGAAGCGGTTGGATTGTCTACAGTTTGAAGCATGATTGTTTTATTGATGTTCAAAATGGTAGCGCGGGAGTGGGCGGGTTTATGATTTTACGAAATCGTTAGTTTTAGGAATTGATAATTGGTAAAACCCGCCCCTACGTTTAAGTTTAGCTCAGCGGCTCGATTCCTGCCAAATCCAAAATTTGAGGAATTAAATCTTCTCGTTTGACAGCCATCATGTGAACTCCTTGACAAATCTGCCGCGCTAGCTTGACTTGTTCGGCAGCAATTTTTATGCCTTCCTGCAAGGGTTCCGGAGCTTTTGCTAAACGGTCTATCGTCTCTTGCGGAATGTGAACTCCTGGCACGTATTTTTTAATAAATTCAGCATTTTTAGCTGATTTAAACAAAAATATTCCTGCTAAAACTGGCTTGTTGCACCCCGCAGCAATGTGGTGCATAAACTTATCGAAAACTTCAAAATCTGTAATTAATTGACTCTGAAAAAACTGTGCTCCAGCCTCTACTTTTTTCTCGAATCGACTTTGCAAACCAGACCAACTGGGGCATTGCGGATCGACTGCTGCACCTACAAATAAATCAGTAACTCCGTCGGTTAAAGGTTTGTCATTCCAGTCTTGGCCACCGTTCATTTTTTGAATAACTTGCAATAGCCGAACTGATTCCAAATCGAATACGCTTTTTGCTTTAGGATGGTCGCCCGCTTTGACGGGATCGCCTGTGAGTGCTAATACATTGCGAATGCCTAAAGCGTGGGCTCCCATGAGATCCGCTTGCAGGCCAATTTGATTGCGATCGCGACAAGCAACTTGACAAATTGGCTCAATTCCGTGCTGCACTAAAATCGCCGAAACTGCTAGCGGACACATTCGCAAAACTGCGCGACTCCCGTCGGTGATATTAATGGCGTGCACTCGGTTTTTGAGGCGTTCAGCCATTTGAATTGTGTGAGTTATGTCGCCACCTTTTGGTGGGGCAACTTCGGCGGTAATTATAAATTCTCCGGGGGTGGTGCAGGCTGTGCGAAAACGGTTCATGATTATTTGTCTGTTATTGGTTATTTGTTATTTGACTGTTGACTGTTGGCAGGGGACTGTTAGCAGTTGTTAGTGGGCTGTTGGCAGTTGTCATTCTTAACAAGTAACCAAGAACAACTAACAACTAACAACTAACAACTAAACAGGTAAAGAATAACCGAAAGCTGTCTTCACCTTAGTTAGAGTTTGATTAGCAATAGCTTCTGCTTGTTCTCTTCCGCGACGTAGTACAGACTCTAAATATCCCGGATCGTCCATTATTTCCTTGTATTTATCCTGAATTGGTTTGAGGGCATTAATTGTCGTCTCTGTCAGCAAGGGTTTAAAATCTCCCCAACCCATGTTTTCACACTCCGTTGCTACTTCTTCCTTAGATTTGCCGGAAAGCAGGAGATAAAGTGTCAGCAAATTTCTAGCTTCAGGGCGATCGGGGTCGTCAAACGTCAAACCCCGCACGGCATCTGTTTTACAGCGCTTGATTTTTTTGGCGATCGTATCTGGCGAATCCAATAAATTAATTCGACTTTGTTCGGAAGGGTCAGATTTCGACATTTTGCGCGTGCCGTCAGTCAAACTCATTACCCTCGCACCGTCAGTCCGAATTAAGGGTTCGGGAAGTTTCAATACTGGCTTTTCGGGTGTGCCGAATTGGTGATTTAATCTGATGACAATATCGCGGGTGAGTTCCAAATGCTGTTTTTGGTCTTCTCCCACTGGCACTTTGTCGGCATCGTAAAGCAAGATGTCTGCTGCCATCAACACGGGATAATTTAGCAACCCTGCGTTGACATTTTCGCCTTGTTTAACTGCTTTTTCTTTAAACTGAATCATATCTTCGAGCCAGTTAATCGGCGTAATGCAGTTTAGCAGCCATGCTAGTTCTGTGTGCGCCGAGACGTGGGATTGCACGAAAATAGTAGAATATTCTAAGTCGATGCCGCAAGCTAAATAGAGTGCGGCGATCGTGTAAGTGTCGGAGGCTAGAGTTGCTGGATTGTGCGGTGCGGTAATTGCGTGCAAATCGACTACGCAGAAGTAATTTTCGTACTGACTTTGACCTTCTACCCAGTTGCGAATTGCACCGAGATAATTACCGAGGTGAAGATTGCCTGTTGGCTGAACTCCTGAAAGAACGCGCTGTTTGCCCATGAGGAAAGAATAGAATTGAAGTCACATTTCTATATTGACACGTTATTTTGATTTAAGATACTCTTGGTTGAAACTCAGATCTTGCACCATTGTCAGCAACGGGCTAGAAGCCCGTTCCACTTTTAAGACATCTGTAGAGACATAACCTTGCCGTCTCGTTACTTTTTTAAACATCTGTAGGGAGACGGCAAGCCAGTGTCCTTAGCCGTAGCATTTAAGAAATGGGCTTGAAAGCAATTACCAATCTGTCAGCAACCTTGCTTTGCGTAGAACAAATGTCAGAACAGTTTCTTCGCCCGTAATAATATCGGCTCTGCCTTCCATTCCCGATTGAATCGAATACTGGCGGGGGACATTAGCCTGGGAGTTTCCGAAGAATTGGCCGTTGGCGGATTTGAGTTTTGTTAAATAAGTTTGTTCGGGCTTAATTCCCACTTCGTAATAAGCTGTACCTAAATTATTAGTGGGATTTTGAGGGGCGATCGCATCTGGGGCGATTTCGCTGACAGTTCCTTTTAATGTGCCGTAATCGGGGAAAGGCAAAGCCGAAATCCTGATCTGTACGGGTTGGCCGATTTGGATTCGGGCGATGTCTTGGGATGTCACCTTGGCTTTGACTACTAGGGGTACGTCGCTGGGGACGATTTGGGCGATCGCGCTGCCGGCTTGTACGGTTTGACCAGTATTTCGTACTTCCAATCTGAGAATTGTACCATCCGTGGGCGTGCGGATCACGCTATTTTCGAGTTTTAACTCAATTTGATTTAGTTCTTTTTTAGCTTGAATTAATTGTTGTTGAATGGAGGCTTGTTTGACGAGCAAAACCCGCCGACTTCGGCCCAGTCTCTCGGCGACATCTGGCAGCGATGTGGCGAATTTTACTAAAGCGGATTCGATTAATTCCTGTTGGGCGGAACTTTCACTTTGGATGCTTTTAAATTGGGCGCTGGCCAAAATTTGATTTTCTAAGTCGCGCAGTTGCTGGTTGATTTGCTGTGCTGCTGGTTGAGACTGATTAATTATTTCTTGTAACTGTTTTTTTTGATCGCTTAAACGCGAAGCGTCTATAACTGCGATCGCATCTCCTTCTTTTACTGTCTGATTCTCGCTGACAGCAATGCTTTCGACGGTTCCTTCTGTGGCTGCTTGCACGAGGCGCACTTCTCCGGCGGGACGGACGATCGCATCTGCTTTGACTGTAGCGCTGTATTTGGTGACGCTAGCGAGGGCGATCGCCCCGCCAAACGTCGCCACCATCAAAATGCCCCCCAAAGTTGTCCAGCGGCTGACAGGGGGCAAAAACTGGTCGTTATCAAAGGTTTCAGGGGGTGTGGCTTCGGGAGTGAGAGACATGGCGGCAAGGGGGAGAGGGGAATAGTTGGAAATTTTGAGTTTTGAGTTAGGGGGAGGGAGAGATCGCTGATTTGTTTTGTCACTTTTACGATCAGCTTTCCGGAAACCAAGCATAGGTTTAGAAGTCTAAATCAAAATTCACAGGGTAAAGGTAAAAATCCGCACAGCTTTGCCGTTCCCACCCACAAACTTCGCCAAATATCAAGACGAGTGAAGCCAGCGGGCTACAGCCAGGAAAATATGGGATTTTTGCCATAACTTTTGGCGCTGTTACCGGGTTTTTACTGTATGCGTAGGTAGTAAGTAAGTACATAGGTATTAATAGGAGTTATTTATGTCAGAAAGTCAACAAGGTTCACTCTTCATCGAAGTAACCGATGGAGAATCTGCTACTGTCAACGGTGGCAATATTACCAGCGGTGTTAGCGGTGCTAAAAGCAACAGCGAGACGGATAACAGCAGCCGCGAGGGTCTCACTATGCTGTTTTTCCTGCCGCAGCCTAGTCAGCTTTATCTGTACAATCCAAACCTCGATCGCGGTTACAAAACCCTAGTGGTTTAGATAGCTGAGTCAAGTTGTGCCATCAAGTAAATTTTGAAAATTTTTCCGTAATATTCCGGAGGCTCCACAGCACTACAAGAAGTATTAGTCAGTATTTACACGAGGCTCTAGAAATTAGATAAGATTTCTAGCTTCCCTTCGCTTTTCTCAACTTAAACGGAGTCAAATCATGAAAGAAACAAAGGACAATTCACTGTTTGCTGAACTCACCCCTGAAGAATCAGCTAGCGTCAACGGCGGTCACTATTATGCCAATCGATACAATTGTCACCGGCAGCGGCGCAGTTGGGTCGTGTATCGCCGGAATTGCGACGGTTCATACAGAAGAGTAGTCCGCTACGCCTACTACTAAAGTTTAGTGCTAGTCAATTCAGATCTATAACTGTGGAATCGAGAAAGCACCCATAACTTTATGGGTGCTTTTTGCTGATTGGGTAGTTGGTGATGAGTAATCTTCTTTATGCTCTACCATTATTCATTTTGCAAAATGTTAAAGAACATCCCTTTGATCGGCAAAATGCCATTATTCGGACAAGTTAACAGGTTTAAGAAATATCAGGTTGTTCTCCAGCAGAGCGAAGAAGATTGCGGGGCGGCTTGTTTGGCTTCGATCGCGAAATTTTACGGACAAAATTTTACTATTAGCCGCTTGCGAGAATGTGCGGGCACCGGCCAAAAAGGGACGACTCTGCTGGGCTTGAAACAAGGTGCGGAGGCGATCGGCTTTAATGCTCGATCCGTGCGAGCCGCGGCTGCTATTTTAGACCAAATTGAGGAAGCGCCTTTACCGGCAATTATTCACTGGAGCGGTTATCACTGGGTTGTTTTGTACGGAAAGCAGGGCGACAAATATGCGATCGGCGATCCGGCTGTCGGTATGCGCTATGTTTCTAAAGCAGAATTAGCAGCAGCTTGGACAGATTGGCTGTGCTTGCTAGTAGAACCCGATGCTGAGCGGTTTTTTGCGGCCGCAGAGGGCCAACCGCCCGCCAATTCCTTACAAAAATGGATGCGCCGGATTGGGATTTATCGCCCGATTTTAATGGAAGCATTTTTGCTGAATGTGGTGTTGGGTTTGCTGTCGATTTCTTCGCCTTTTCTCGTTCAACTGCTCACTGACGACATCCTGGTGCGGGGCGACAGACAACTCCTGGCAAGTGTGGCGATCGCAGTTATAGTTATGAACCTTTTTAGCAGCAGTTTAGGATTGGTAGAGTCGAACTTAATTGCTCAGTTTTCCCAGCGTTTAGAATTGGGATTGGTGATGGAATTTGCGCGCAAATTCCTGCGATTGCCTTTGAGCTTTTACGAAACCAGACGCAGTGGCGAAATTGTCAGTAGATTACAAGATATCCAAGAAATAAATAAATTAGTTTCTCAAGTCGCTATCAGCTTGCCTAGTCAATTTTTTATAGCTGTAGTTTCTTTTATTTTTATGTTAGTTTACAGCAAGGAACTGACTTTAGCAGCTACAGCTATAGCTCTTTTAATGACTGCCTCTACAGTGGTATTTCTGCCCGTATTGCAGCAAAAAACGCGCAGTTTATTTGTGCTGGAAGCAGAAACTCAAGGCGTTTTAGTAGAAACTTTTAAAGGCGCGCTGACGGTCAAAACTACTACCAGCGGTCAGCAACTTTGGGAAGAATTTCAAACCCGCTTCGGTCGCTTAGCAAAGCTCACTTTCCGCACTACACAAATTGGCATTCTCAACAATATATTTTCTGGTTTTGTTGCCTCTGCTGGCAGCATTACTCTGCTGTGGCTTGGTAGCGGTTTGGTAATTGACAAGGTATTGAGTATAGGTCAGTTGCTAGCGTTTATTAGCATGAATCAAAACGTTACTACTTGGGTAAATTCGCTAGTAGGATTTACTGATGAGATGACTCGCGTGCAGACAGCTACTCAACGGCTGTCGGAAGTTATAGATGCTGAACCGGAAACTAAAGACGATACGAATAAACCTTTTGTAACTATTCAGAACCACGACGGTGTTGTTTGCAAGAGTGTTAGTTTTCACTACCCCGGCAGACTTGACTTGCTGGAAAATTTTTCCGTTACGTTTCCCGGCGGTCAAGCAATTGCTTTAATCGGCCATTCCGGCTGCGGAAAAAGTACGCTAGCTAAAGTAATTGCTGGTCTTTACCCGCTGCAATCTGGTAATATTAGAATTGGCGGTTACAACTTGCAGGATTTGTCTCTCGACAGTCTCAGACAGCAGGTAGTATTGGTTCCTCAAGAAGCGCATTTTTGGAGCCGTTCGATTCTCGAAAATTTTCGTTTGGGCAGCCCAGATATCAGCTTTGAACAGATTGTTAAAGTCTGCAAAATTGCGGGGGCGGATGAATTTATCAGCCAATTACCGGATAAATATCAAACTGTTTTAGGAGAGTTTGGAGCAAATATTTCTGGCGGACAAAGACAAAGATTGGCGATCGCCCGCGCCATTCTCAACAACCCACCCGTATTGATTTTAGACGAATCTACCGCAGGGCTTGACCCCGCAAGCGAAGCGGAAGTCTTAGAAAATTTGTTGATGTACCGGCAGGGGAAAACGACGATTTTTATCAGTCACAGGCCGCGAGTGATCGATCGCGCCGATTGGATTATCATGTTAGAACGCGGGAGGTTGAAAGTGCAAGGATCGGCGGCAAAATTGCGATCGATTCCAGGAGACCATTTAGAGTTTTTGCATCCTTGAGCGAGTTAATAAAACAACAGGTTTAAATCTGTCGCTACACAAACAACACTGGGATCATCTCACTTTTGCACCCTACCGCAACCCTCCCCGAACGCGCGGGGAGAAAGTAAGAAATTCATAAATGATCCGAAGATTGCTATATCGTTGGCGGTTGCATCGGAATCATAAAATCGAGTCAACAGTTACCACTCAACTATTCGGTTTTTCGACCCGCCCGTCAACAGTCAACATTTATGATGAGTGCAACCGGAATTGAAATCTCTCATGACTAATAACTTCTCTAAGATTCTTGAGCTAAAGTACATCGATCGCACAATCCGAAAAACTCCAAAGTGTGATAATAAATTTTGAAAGAATGAGATTGTTGTAGTTGGCTTTCTAAGTGGTGGACTGGACATTCGTCGATCGTAATTGACGCGCCACATTCCAGACAAGTTAAGTGGTGTTGGTCTTGGTGGGCGGCACCGTAGAGAGACTCGCCACTCGCGAGAGTTCTGACGTGAACGAACCCCTCTCGCTTTAAACCGTCGAGGGAGCGGTAAACTGTTGCTAGGCCCATGCTTTGGTCGCTGTTACGCAGTTCTAAGTAGATATCTTGCGCTGAGAGCGATCGATTCAAGTGCTTGAGCAAGTGTAAAATACGCTCCTGACTGCGGGTGTGGTTGGTTCTCATAATTTTTTTCTCGAATCTGCTGGAATCAAATCTGTCCCTGTTTCTAGGCTATCTTACTTGGGCGAACCAAATGGCGATCGGCGCGCAGCTCGGTTGTAGAATACAATGGGGCTAACTTTCACATCACCTACCGCAACATTCCCGTGACTCAGAAATATCTTGCCCAAATCTATGTTACCCTCCGCCCTTCTGTTTTAGATCCCGCCGGCACTGCCGTACAGTCTGGCTTGCAACACATGGGATACGACAATGTTGAGCGCGTGCGTATGGGGAAATACGTTGAATTGACGCTGACTGCTGCTGGTGAGTCGGAGGCCCGCGAACAACTCGATCGCGTTTGCGACCAACTTTTGGCCAATCCAGTGATTGAAAATTATCGCTTTGATTTGACTGAAATTCCTGTTGCTGTGGAGACAGCGACGGCATAAATGCGATCGTCCCTAGGGTGTTTTTAAACCCGGAGATCCCCCCTAACCCCCCTTAATAAGGGGGGGACAAGAGTGTTCACAGTATCTATTCAAAAGGCGAGGACAAAAGTCTTCAAAGTCTTTGTTAAAAACACAAGAACTAGAACCACTCAAAGTCCCCCTTCTTAAGGGGGATTTAGGGGGATCTAGACTTTGATACAAGCGAGAGAAACCTAAGATTTTAGTCTTAAGTTGACACCTCTTCCTTCTTCCTTCTTCCCTCTTCCTTCTTCCTTCTTCCTTTTTCCTTCAGCTTATGAAATTTGGAGTTATTGTTTTTCCTGGTTCAAATTGCGATCGCGATGTGGTATGGGTGACTCAAGGGTTACTCCACCAACCGACGCGGATGATTTGGCACGAAGATACCGATATTTCGGATATTGATATCATTGTAATTCCCGGCGGTTTCAGTTACGGAGATTATTTGCGGTGCGGCGCGATCGCCCGTTTTTCTCCGGCGATGCGGGCTACTGCGGAACACGCGAAACAAGGAAAGCTTGTATTAGGCATCTGTAACGGTTTTCAGGTGTTGACTGAAGCTGGTTTGTTGCCCGGTGCTCTGGTGCGGAATGCGGGATTGAATTTTATTTGCGATCGCGCTTCTTTGAAAGTCGAGCGGGGTAATACTCGTTGGACTGCGGCTTATACTACGGGTGAAATCATCGATTTGCCGATCGCTCACGGTGAAGGAAACTATTATGCTGATGCGGATACTTTAGCCGAGTTAGAAGAGCACAAGCAAGTCCTGTTTCGCTACTGTACTCCGGCGGGCAAAATTAGCGATGCTGGCAATCCCAACGGTTCGTTAAATAATATTGCCGGTATTTGCAACCGCCAAGGCAATGTATTAGGAATGATGCCGCATCCTGAACGAGCCTCCGATCCGATGTTGGGCGAAACTGATGGAGTGAAATTGTTTCAAGGGTTGTTGATGGCAAGTGTTGCTGCTGTTTTGTAGTTAATATTTACGACATTGTTGTAGATACCGTAGGGTGCGTCAGTCTTGTAGGGACACTCGAAAATCTCGCAGCGACGCACCCTACAAAATTAAAAATGCTAAAATGATTTGAAAGTCAATACATCAGAGAACAGTCCTATGCCTTCACCTTTTCCTGGAATGGACCCCTACTTAGAACACCCCGATTTCTGGCAGGAAACTCATCATTGGTTAATTTCTGCGATCGCGGCATCCTTAGTCCCTCAAATTCGCCCTAAATATGAGGTTGCAATCGACAAACGCATCTATGAAATTACCGATCCAAATGACAGTAACAGCGACTCCCTTTTAGTAGGTATCCCCGATGTCGCGATTAAGCGTCAATCTAATAACCCGAGTATTCCTACAGGTTCAGTTGCCACTGTAAGTATAACACTTCCGACTACCGTTAAAGTGCCTGCTCCTGAAAAAATTAAACAGACTTACCTGGAAGTGCGAGAAATGGCAACGAAACAAGTTGTTACCGCAGTTGAAATTCTTTCTCCTGTCAACAAACGTAGTGGAGAAGGAAGAATTACTTATCTCAAAAAACGCCAGACTATTTTAGGTAGCTTAACCAATTTAGTCGAAATCGATTTACTACGAAAATGGGAATCTATGCCCATCCTTAACAATTCTATTCAAAGCGATTATCGGATTTTAGTCAGTTCCAGCGAGCGCCGTCCGTTTGCCGAACTTTATGCTTTTAATCTCCGCGATTCTTTACCTATATTTCCGCTTCCCTTGCGAGAGGAAGATGTAGAACCTATTGTTAATTTACCAGAATTATTTGCAGGTGTTTACGATCGCGCTGGCTATGATTATCGGATCGATTACGATCGAGAACCCGTACCGTCTCTATCAGAAGAAGATCGGGTTTGGGCTACCCAAATTTTGCAAGAAAAAGAACTTCGAGATAATTAATTATATTTTACTTTATATCCTAGGGTTAGTCGCGATCGACAATCTCTAAATCAACTTGAAAATTTCGCAGTAAGGGACTAAACGGCAGCCGGCCAGATATAATTACTACCAACTATTTAAAAGAGGAATGTTTATTTTATGCCGCTAATGGACTTAGCTAATTTTAAAACTAGGGTTATTGGATGCAGTGCGGTGATGGCTATTGGACAAGTTATTTCAAATGCGATCGCCAATCCGGCAACTCAAGCAGCAGCGGGTATGATGGGCGGCCCGATCGCAGTTGGGGGAGTTTCTATCTTAGCGGCGATTGCTAGTGGTATAGCGGGGAATATTGCGGCTAATGACCTCGGAAATCGGATGACCGAACGGTTGAGCAAAAATCCGAGGATTCTCGATAATCACGATTTGATTAAGGCGGCTGGTGAGGCGATCGGCTATACTTTGAGAGAGGTTGCCAAGTCCGATCGCCTAATTGCGATCGCCGAAACCAAAAATTTGCCTTATCCAGAAACAGCACTCTGTCAATTAGCCGAGAAAACTCCTGAATACTGGCTGGATATTAACACTAATACCGCCGATTTGTCAAGGGGTTTAAATATTTCCGAAGACCAGTTAACCAAGATTTTTTCTGCCGATGCCGAGGAGTTCGATCGAGTTACCGGATTGACAACGGCAGATTGGGCAACTTTCGTCAACGAATTCGCCCGGCGCGAGGGGAAATCCTTCGATGCGGAAATTGTGGAATTTGTCGCGGGCAAACTGTACGCAACTTTTCCGAAAGCGTACCGCGAAGTGCTGAAACTGGATGCGGCGAAGGGAGGAGAAAAGTTTGCCGCGATGCTGTTGAATCTGCACCAAATTGCTTTGGCCGAACTCAAAGATTTGGGGCTGCAAAATGGGGAAATTCTGCACAAATTGGAGGCCGTGGCGACTGGGCAGCAGATTTGTCAAGTGATGGGTAAATTGGAAGCCATAGAAATTGGCATCCGATCCGATTTGGCGCAAGTTCAGAATTTGCTGGAACGATTTGTTGATACTTCCGCGCCCCGATTGCCACTTCCCTACGAGTGCGAAACGATTATTGCCGATCGGACTCAAGACTTTACCGGTCGCCAATTTGTGTTTGCAGCAATTGCCGAATTTTTGCAGAACAATCGCAAAGGCTATTTTGTTTTAGAAGCAGATCCGGGAGTCGGTAAAAGTTCAATTATGGCAAAGTTAGTGCTGCTGCTGAAGCGGCGCTGCGTCGCGCATTTTAACTCGCAATCTCAAGGCATTGTCCGCGCCGAACAATTTCTGGAAAATGCCTGCACTCAGTTAATTCGAGGCTATCAACTAAATTATCCGCAACTGCCGGAAAATGCGACCAGAGATGGCAACTTTCTCAGTCGATTGTTGGGGGAAGTCAGCGCTAAATTGGGCGGCAAAAAGTTGATTGTGGTGGTGGATGCCCTGGATGAAGTGGATTCGAGTTTGCAGGGGCGCGGCAGCAATGTCCTGTATTTGCCAGATGCTTTGCCTGATAATGTTTATTTTATTGTCTCGAAGCGACGGGAATCTCTGCCTTTGCCAAATCATCAGGATTTTGATTTGATGCAGTACAGTACAAAAAGTTTGGCGGATGTCAACCTTTATATTGACAAACGCACCAGCCACAGCGCGTCAATTCAGAGTTGGATTAACCGTCAAAATTTGCAGCGCGAACAGTTTGTGGCGGCGGTGGCGGAAAAAAGCCAGTATAATTTTATGTACCTGCGCTATGTGTTGAATGATATCGATAGCGGCAAGTACAGCGATGTGAATTTGCAAGATTTGCCGAGGGAGTTGGAAGGATATTATGACAAGCATTGGATGCAAATGATGGGACGGAAAGAAGACGATCCGCTGCTGGAGATGAGGGTTAAGATTATCTATGTGCTCTCGAAAGCGCGGGAAGCTGTTTCTCGCGGCTGGATTGCGAAATCGGTAGGGGAAACGGATTTTAAAGTGCAGCAGGTGTTGAAGAAATGGGAGTCGTTTTTGCGGCAGCAGCAAGTTGATGGCGAAATTCGCTACAGCATCTATCACAACAGTTTTCGCGACTTTTTGGCAAAAAATGAAACGGTGCAAGCGGCGGGGATTGACGTTGAAAAGCTCAACCGGCAAGGTATGGATAACAGGTTAAAAGGAGCGCCGCTATGAGCGATTTGGGTGTGTGGTTGTCGCAGCAAAGTCGATCGGATCGAGAATATTTTTTGAAGTATCAACCCAGGGATTTTGTGGAAACTTCGGGAGAGTTCGATCGTTATTATCGTTGGGTGACGGATTTTGGTTTTATTGAGGCAAAGTTGAAATTGTTGGGGGTGCAAGCGTTAATTGAGGATTACGATTTGGCGAGAGTTTCTGATGTGTTGCTGTCGGAGGGGCAAACGGAAACTTTGCGGTTGATTCAGGGGGCAATTCGCAAGTCGGCGCACGTTTTGGAAGAGGATAAAACACAGCTTGCAGGGCATTTGTTGGCGAGGTTGTTGGATTTTGAAATGCCCCAGAGTCAGGGGATGCTGGAACAAGCAAAGCAGTCGAAAGATCGTCCTTGGTTGCGGCCTTTGAAGGCTAATTTAGAGCAGCCTGGGGAAGGTGCGCTGCGGACGCTTGTCGGTCATACTGACTCGGTAAATGCAGTGGCGATCGCACCCGACGGAAAAACAGCGATTTCGGCTTCAAGGGATCATACCCTGAAAATCTGGGACACCGAGACAGGCCGGGAATTGAAAACTCTCACGGGTCATAGTAACGCGGTAAATGCAGTGGCGATCGGACGCGACGGTAAAACAGCGATTTCCGCTTCCTACGATCATACCCTGAAAATCTGGGACACCGAGACAGGTAGGGAACTGACAACTCTCACGGGTCATAGTAACTATGTAAATGCAGTGGCGATCGCACCCGACGGCAAAACAGCGATTTCCGCTTCCAACGATGAAACCCTGAAAATCTGGGACACCGAGACAGGCAGGGAACTGAAAACTCTCACCGGTCATAGTAACTCGGTATGGGCAGTGGCGATCGCACCCGACGGAAAAACAGCGATTTCGGCTTCATGGGATAATACCCTGAAAATCTGGGATACCGAGACAGGCCGGGAACTGAAAACTCTCACGGGCCATAGTAACGCGGTACTAGCAGTGGCGATCGGACGCGACGGTAAAACAGCGATTTCCGCTTCCGACGATCATACCCTGAAAATCTGGGACACCGAGACAGGCAGGGAACTGAAAACTCTCACGGGTCATAGTAACAAGGTACTAGCAGTGGCGATCGCACCAGACGGTAAAACAGCGATTTCCGCTTCAGACGATAACACCCTGAAAATCTGGGATTTGCTTAGCGGTGAAGAGGTTGCTAGTTTCAGCGGAGAAGCTGGGTTTGATTGCTGTGCGATCGCCCCTGATGGAGTGACAGTTTTAGCGGGCGATCGATCGGGCCGGGTGCATTTCCTGCGATTGGAGGGAGTTAGTGGCGATCGATAATCGGATTTTTGGGTCGATTCGGGCGATCTAATTTGAAATCCTCGGCGGTTGAAACCCCGGGTTTTTTATGGATGGGCGATCGGGTTTTTGGTTGATCGGGCGATCGAATTTGAGAGAAATGTGCGATCGAATTTTTGTGGATGGGCGATCGAATTTGAGAGAAATGTGCGATCGAATTTTTGTGTTGATTGGGACGATCGGATTTTTGGGTTTATGGGCGATCGGGTTTTTTGTTGATCGGGCGATCGATTTTGAGAGAAATGTGACATCGGGTTTTTTGTTGATCGGGCGATCGATTTTGAGAGGAATGTGCGATCGGGCAATAAGTTGTTCACCAATAAGTGATTAATGGGAATCCGATTAGTGCGATCGTTACTTGTTTCTCGGATTGTATCAGCTTCAAAAAAATTGTGAGTAAAATAACTTGAGTTGCGTCATTTGTTTTTGTAAGTGAGTCTGGTCAAATGTTGGTAACATATTTTTTTGGATAGGCAAACGTGTAACAATTATGCTGCCTATCTTTTTTTACCATAACACAGCTCAATCCTTGCCCTGTATGGATTTGGCGAGGGTTGTCACCCTTTAAGCAAACTAAAAATCCTATTTTTTAACAGTAACTTGCAAATAAAGCAGCGGGTCTTCAGCAACCCAACCCAAACCCGAATTGTACCGAACTTCAAAATGCAAATGAGATGGCGGAATGTCGCGTTTTCCAGTCGTCCCCACAGTTCCCAAAACTTCTCCAGACTGCACTTTTTGACCGACTTTTACCGCAATATCTTTCAAATGAGCGTAGCGCGTTTGCTTCCCCGCTTGATGGTTCACCACCACTAAATTCCCGTAATCCCCCTGCGGCCCAGCAAAGGCGACAGTCCCCTCCCCCGCCGCCAAAACCTGCGTACCCTCCGACGCCAAAAAATCTACGCCGCTGTGGAAAAAAAATTCGCGCCGCGCCGGATGCAATTGCCGCCCGTAACGCAAAGCTTCCACAGCAGGGGCGGGCAGCGGAAATCCTTGCACCGATGGCGTTGCATCGGGATTGATAGAAGGCCCGATCGACCTATTCACCGCAGGCACAAACACCGTTTTCCCCAAAGGCCTGCACCCGTTCGCCTCAAATAGCAAATCTGCGCGCACTTTGTAAGCTTCTGCCAGTTTTTGCCAATTCCAGCCCGCAGGCACTTCTACCTCGATGCCACTGTACGGAGGAATGACGATCGCACTTCCAGCAGATACTTCACCGCCCCGCAAAGTCGGATTTATCCCGATCAGCGCCGCAGGAATCACATTGTACTGGCGCGCGATGCTTTCTATGGTTTCGCCCTGGGCCACAGTATGGCGGCGCAACCGAGACATAGCCGGACTCGGGCAATCGCGGGCGGGGTCAGGGTTTTCTACAGGTATACCTGAAGGAAGATTTGCAGGTGGGATCTCGGTATTTGCCGCCGTTTTCCCAACGGGTGCGATCGACCAAATTAGTGCAGAAATCACCGGAAATAAGCGTTTAAACCTCATTATCTACAGAAAAAAGTATTCATTTGGGACAGTTGACAATTTTAAAATCCTGTGAAGCTTCATATTTACAACCTCTAGCCACCCCCCAGACTGTAAATCCCAGCCTAAGCCAAGTTAGGATGAGAATTATTAGTTAGAGTCGCTCTTGGCAAATCCGGCAAAATTGCCTGTGATGCCCGTCAGCGCCAGCCAGTTAACAGCTATGTTCTTGAGGAAGCGGTACGCCCCGCCCCGCTTCCTTCCCGTCACCAAGACAAAAACGCTTGTTGATTCCGAACGTGTCTGCGGGGATGAGGTATCTAGCGGGAGTTATTAAATGAGTTTATCTTTTAAGCAAACGACCCTGTATGTGACTTTGCTCTCAATCGGCGGAGGTATGGGATGGTTGGGAAATCGCTATCTGCAAGGCTCAAACAATCTGGAAACCGGATTGGTTTTGCCAGTAGTACGCCAGCAAATCCCCCCCTATCCCTCTCCTCCTGTTCTGGAAAATCGGGCGGTAGATCGCAGCAATCCCAATTTTATTGCTGAAGCAGCCGAAAAAGTTGGCCCGGCTGTAGTGCGGATTGACGCATCAAGCAAGGTGGCGAATCAAGTGCCGGAAGCTTTCAAAAATCCTTTGTTTCGCCGGTTTTTTGGGGAGAATTTGCCGCAGCCGGAAGAACGAATCAAGAGAGGTACCGGTTCCGGGTTTATTCTCACTCCTGACGGCCGCATCGTTACTAATGCTCACGTTGTCTCCGGGACGGATACTGTCAAGGTGACGCTCAAAGACGGCCGCGAGTTTGAGGGTAAGGTGCAGGGAGTCGATCCGCTGACGGATGTTGCCGTGGTTAAGATTAATGCTAAGGAACTGCCGCAGGTGGCTTTGGGTCGATCGGACAATATTGTACCGGGACAGTGGGCGATCGCGATCGGCAATCCTTTAGGTCTCGACAATACCGTGACTGTGGGCATTATCAGCGCTACGGGTCGATCGAGTTCCCAAGTCGGCATCCCCGACAAGCGAGTCCGCTTCATCCAAACCGACGCCGCCATCAACCCCGGCAATTCTGGTGGCCCCCTGCTCAATGACCAAGGGGAAGTAATTGGCATCAATACCGCCATTCGCGCCGACGCTCAGGGCTTGGGATTTGCAATTCCGATCGAAACCGCCAAACGAGTTTCCGATCAGCTATTCGCCAAAGGTAAAGCCGAACATCCCTATCTCGGCATTCAAATGGTCAGCTTGACTGCCGCCACCAAGGCAGAACTCAACAAACAGCTAGATAATAATAAAATTACCCTCGATCAAGGCGTAGCCGTGACGCGAGTCGTGGAAAATTCCCCCGCTCAAAAAGCCGACTTGCGCCCCGGAGATGTCATTCAAAAAGTTGACGGAATTGCGGTTAACACTCCCGGTGACGTGCAAGAACGGGTGGAAAACACGGTTGTGGGCAAAGAACTCGAACTGGAAATTAACCGTGTGGGTCAAGTTCAGAATATAAAAGTACGTCCGGGTGCTTTTCCCCTATCGGGTAGCTCCGCCGGTGGGTAATACCATTTGAGATTTTCGATTACAAAATTGGGAATGACTTACGGGATAAGGATTTGGAGCTTACCTACAGTTGCTTTCTTTTGGGAAACTGCTATTAGTTGCAAACGGTGGAGGATGAAAGATAAATCTGATGCTTTATAGTCCTGGACGCAGCAACCGGGTTTTTTACCAAAATCCTTCGTGTAGGGCGAGGGATACCCGGTTAACAGCCCGGTTTCTTAATTCCCTGTGCCTCCATGATTCAGGATTATGGATTTTTCTGAACAACTTTCATCTTTCTGGCTTCCCCAACCCCTTGATCTTTTTACTTGTCTTTGGGCGAGTTTGGTTGAATCGAGCTGGTGCTTGCTAAATTTTCTTCTAGGTGCATCCTCTGCTCCATTTGCCTCAAAAAATAGCCTGTCATCATCGCTGAAGCTAGCAAACCTGCTAAGTTTTCGCGGTCAGTGGTAATTTCGACGTTAAAATTTTCTGAAGGCAAAACGCCGACCAGTCCTTGAACGTTATGAGAGATAATTTCTCTGATGTCGGGGCTGACGGACTTGGCGACGCGGGCTAGAACCTCCGGGGATTGGTGTTGGAGGTACTTCAGCAGTGGATTGACTGCGGTTTGTTGAGCATTGGATGTGTCAAAGTCAGGGTGAAAAACCATTTGGCGATTCTTAATTTCTGGCTGGTTACATTCTACTTCAAACTACTCGTCATTGCTTGGGTACAAATTTGCCTGAAAGTCAATTTGCAATTGTTTTGGCAGTTGGTCTACTTGAAAGTACCGATGAAATTTCTCGGTAACTTGTAACCAATACGACCGCCCCTCAGCCGGCCGCCGTTTGCGGACGAAACCCATTTCTACAAGTTCCTGCACTTGTTGGTAAGCTCCTGAACCTCGCAAGTTAACTAAATCTGGCTGAGCGATGCCGCCTTTGAGGGCGATCGCAGCCAGCGTCCGCAAAGCTCCCACACCTAATTCTGGAGGTATTAAAGTTTGCATTAAACTGGCAAACTCTTCTCTGAGTTGCAGGCTGTATCCTGTGGGGGTTTCGACGACTTCTAATGCACTGTCGCGGTGGGACGAGTCAGACATGAGTTCGATGATGGCGTCTTCGGCTTCGGCTCGATCGCACTTAGCAATCTCGGCAATTTCTGCGATCGACACTGGCTGACCTTTTAAGTAAAGTATGGCTTCTATTGTTGTGGCTAAGCGAGTCATTTGGGAATTAGTAACGAGGAATTGGGACATTGAAAGAAGAAGGACTCAGAAAAACAACAGTGATCCGTATTTCCGTAACTTCCGTGTCGTGAATAATAAGAGTTAGTAATAAACATTCCCCTTACACAAATTATTAATATTGTAGATTAGGTTGAGGAAGAAAACCAAAACTTTCAATTTTATTTTTTTATATCACAATACTCCGGATCGTTTTTCAAGAGAGATGCGATGGCTTCGGCAAGCAACGCTTACGCAATAAATCACAGAAGCGAAAAAAGTGAGTGCAATCTGAACCCAAAATGAACAGAAAAAAAGGCGATTTTTTAGGTTAAGCTATAAAAACACACAAGCTTAACAGATTGCCTTATGAAGATTATTGAATCCATTTTACAACAAATGCCGGGGATTAGTCAACCCCAAAAGAAGTTTTTAATCACTTTATTCTCAACTATTTTACTGAGCTATGGCAAAATCAACTTCACGAATCTCAGTCGTTATAGTTGTTTGAGTGAAAAAACTTATCGTCGTCACTTTCTCAAAACATTTAACTTTTCACTATTAAATCACTATTTCCTCGAAAAAGCCTTAAATCCTGAACACACTCATTGCTGTTATTGATTGTTCTTTTTTAAGAAAAAGTGGCAAAAAAAATGACGGTAAAGCTTACTTTTATAATGGTGTAGCTGGTAAATCGGAACAGGGGTTGGAAATTTCTGTGATTTCTATTGTCGAAATTGAGACTCGCTTATCTTATAGCTTAAGCGTACAACAAACTCCGTCACGTCCTCCCATAACGCGGGTTAAAAAACTGCCACAAAATCCGAAGAATTGCTGGTCTAAGAAATCTCGCAAAAAACCGGAGCCTCAAAGCTCAACGCCTGACATCACAAGAGTTGATGACGGGAGCACAACATCTAAAGAATACTCGTTGTTACTTCCCAACTTCTGTACGTTATTTGGTGGCTGATGGCTATTACTATCGCTCTCAATTCTGGGATGCTGTGCGGGACTTAAATTTAGACTTTATTGGCAAGTTAAGAAGTGATGCTAACCTGCGCTATTTCTATACAGGTGAACAAAAGAAACGGGGAACTCCACGTAAATATGATGGTAAGGTTGACTGCCATGATTTGAGTCGTCTTAATTTTGTTAAAAACCTAAAACCGGGAGTTTCCTTATATACATTGCAGGTGGGTCGTTGTTGTTTAAATTGCCCAATTTGTTTGGTTTGTATCTCTGAGGTTCAAGCCAACGGCAAAATCAAAAATGCTTTATTGTTTAGCACTGATATTCACCTACCACCTGAGCAAATTATTGAATATTATCAGGCTCGCTTCCAGATCGAATTTATTTTTCGTGATGCCAAGCAATTTACGGGATTGTCAGATTGTCAAGCTCGTCATTTACCACGGCTTGATTTTCATTTTAATGCCAGTCTTATTGCCTTAAACTTAGCTAAACATGAACTCTCTAGTTGTCATTCATCTGCCAAGTCGTTTGTATTTTCTATGGCCTCTTATAAACGGCTGGAATTCAATAAGCATCTACTTTGTACCTTTATTGATAAGTTAGATTTAGACCGGGATTGGATTTTAAATCACCCTAATCTTCCTTCAGTCTTGTCTTATGGTACTTTGGCTGCTTAAAAACTGTCCCGAGTATTGTTTCCTGATGCTTTTCTAAATACTTACAGAAGTTAATTGCTGATTTTTTCTTTAACTCTGTGAATAGTGCTATTGCACTTGGGACATTTCCTTGCCATAAATATGTTTCGGCTTGCTTTAACCGCTTAATTGAACCACCCACCTTCTGAAGATTTTCATTCAGATGATACCAGTCTAAGATTTCTCTTCTGTTCTGTTCACAACTAATTTCCTTGAATATATTCCAGACTCCATCATGTCCATCACCTAGACAAGTTACTGGGTTTGCTAGTGGTTGTTGATTTGCCCAATCAATAATCATACTATTTTTGTCGAAACTAGCTACTATTCTCGCCTCTGAAACAATTGCTTTATAGTCTTTCCAATCATATTTTTCTCATGAAAGGTGTGATTAACCGAGATTTGCCACCATCTACACTTAGTTCAGTAATATCTAATGTTGCTACTGGTTTATTAAATTCTTGATAATGTACTAATATGAGTTGTGTTTTCGATGGTACAGTAACTCCAGTTATGTATTTAATATCTTTTGATGCACTTTCATAAGCAACATTACCACTCAGTCTTAAACAGCAGTTTTCTAAATGCGGACTTAATCTGCTTCCCGTACCACACCCTAGTAGCTCCGCTTGCTTCTCGGTGATACTTAAATCACCTAATGTACTTTTTAATTTCTTTATCCTTCCTGCTTTTGTCCCGCTAGCTGAGTAGATAAAAAAAATTCCGATCTGTGGTGTGACATGAGTTAACACTTTTTCTTTTACTGCTAGCTCGATATCTTCTAATGTCTTTAACGATTCAGGTTCACAATCCGCATACAGGATTGCAGAAATAGCTTCTACATGTGTTTGAATCGCCTATTGCTGTTCTGGGGTCATGGTTCAGTCGCCATTAATAAGACACTATTATTCTCGCCTATTTTGCTAAACAATGGCTCCAAGCCACTATTTTACTCTTATTGAGAATTTATACTTATCGCAAAAGTGACACGCTCCCCATGAAATTTAGATGCGTTCGCCCTGCGCTACTACCCCAGTTAGAACGAGAATTGCATTAAGTTGAAATTGTTTCATGCAATAGTCCGGACAGTTTTCAATCACTGACAGCAGAATTCGGGTTTGGGCCTTCTCAGTGAGGTCAAATGCTAACGGTAGAATGAGGGTTTCAGCCTCGGTTTCAAAAACTGTCCGGAGTATTGTTCATGGATATCTCCCCATTGAAAAATTCAGAACATGATTGAGTTGTTTCCAAATTATGAAAAATTCTCAAAACTTTATGGCAAATGAACCAATTACTGTCAATGGTTCACCAGGCTGATTGCCAAACGCTCGGCTACCCGTGACAGCTTGGATGTAGTTGATATTGAACAGATTTTTGATGTTGATACCAAACCGCCAATTATCCCGCTCATAAAAAATTGCGGCATTGCTTAGGAAATAACTATCTGCTTCAAAGCTGTTTTCCAGATCCCCTTCTCTCTCTCCAACATAATTGAACCCAACCCCAAAGCCTAAACCCTGCAACTCCCCGCTTTGAATTTGATAAGTTGTCCACAGACTAGCGCTATGTTTGGGAGCATTAAACAATCTGTTGCCAACCAAATCGCGGTTAGAATCTGCTGTAACTTCCGCGTCAGTGTAGGCGTAACCACCAATAATATTCCAACCAGGCAAAATTTGTCCCGAAATATCTAGTTCAAGCCCTCGACTCCGCTGTTCTCCACTGGCTATTGAGAATAAAGAATTATTCGGATCGGTGACGGCAACGTTTTGTTTTGTAATGTCAAAATATGCCAAAGTAGCAGCAAGCCTTCTGTCAAGCAACTCCGCTTTGATACCAACTTCGTAGCCTTTTCCGGTTTCGGGCTCGATGATATTGCCGCCGGCTGTTGTTGCCGAACCTGGATTAAACGAGCGCGAATAACTCGCATAAAGGGAAAGTTCTGGGATGGGTTGATAAACAATCCCTAGACGGGGAGTAAAAGCATCGTAATTTTGAGTTGTTTCGCTTTCTTCTGAGCTGGAATCACCCGGAAGATCTTTGTTTTTTTGCTCTGCGGTGTCATAGCGAAGACCTGCTAATAGCTTTAAACTCTCGAAGATTGAAATTTGATCTTGCACGTAGAAACCATATCGGCTTGTCTTTACCCTATTTCCTCCAAAACCAGGTAGTGTATCCTCATCTGGTCTGGGAATTTGTCCGTAAACCGGATTGAAAATATTGAGGGAGGTCGGTGTTTCAAAATCAGCTACTGTGAAAATTCTTTCATTGTTGTAGCTAATGTCTGCACCGAAGATCAGGGTGTGTTGGACTGAACCTGTAGCAAACTCACCTACGATGTTTGTTTGGAAGGCGTAGTTTTTATCTTGGCCGTCTTGAGAAGCAAAGAAGCGATCGACGGTGCCAGTTTCATCATCAAAGCCAAGTTGCAGAGCGATTACATTGAAATCGTAGTCGTAGGATGAATAGCGAAAGGCATTGCGTAGATTCCAGTTTTCACTGAAACGGTAGTCGAAATTGTAGCCAACATTCAAGTATTGGGTTTCTACTCTATCCTCGGGTTCGCCGCCAACGCGATCGCGCGGAACGTCAACCACTCGATTGCCAATTGCAGGCAATCCATTATCAGCAGCACGCCGATCGTTGGTGTATTCCAGAGAAACTGTCAAGTCGGCGCGATTGCTAATTTTCCAGGTCAGCGTCGGTCCAATAAAGAACCGCTGATTGTCTTGGTTAAAGCCCCGATAACTATCACTTGTTTGGTACAATCCGTTGACGCGGTAAAGCAGGCTGCGATCTGAGGTTAAGGGACCGGAGATGTCAAACCGGGGCCGGACAAAAGTCTGGTTTCCCAGTTGCAGTTCTGCTTCGTAGAAAGGTTCTGACAGCGGTTGTTTTGATACTAAGTTAATTAAACCCCCTGGTTGAATCTCGCCGTACAAAATTGAAGCTGGCCCTTTCAGAACTTCAACGCGATCGAGGTTGGCGACTTCTGGAAAAGACTGATAAGTACCATATCGCCTGAAACCATCTCGCAAGACAGGGGCATTGTCAAAACCCCGAAGCCCGAAGGTGGTGCCCCGCCCTGTCAGCGGTGATCCCAATGCGACACCGCTAACGTTGCGGAGTGCTTCATCTAAGCGGGTGACTTGTTGATCTTCGAGCACTTCTTGAGGTACTACTTGAATCGATTGAGGAATATCTCGAATTGGGGTGTCTGTGCGGGTGGCGGAGGAAGCGTTGGGCTGTAGATAGGGAGTTTGCTGATCGGCGGTGACAATGATATTAATTTTTTCTGTGCTGACACTCAGAATTAAACCGCTGGTGCTTCTGACTACACCTGCTGTTGGCAAATTTTCTTGACCCGTGATGCTGATGCGGATACTATTGCCATCAACCTGAGTCACCGTGACTAAATTAATTCCCTCAAATGGATTTTGCGCCCTAAATTCCTGACCATCAGGTAAGGCTAATTGAGCATTGGCAATATCCGCAATTAAAGTTTTTTCCTCAGTCCTTGTATTCGCTTGCAAGACTTGCCCATCTGCTGTTTCTAAAATGACTTCTAAACCTGCCTGTGTTGGGTTCAATCGCACCCCTGTTACTTGTACGACTGATTGAGATATTTGCGCAACATCTGAAAAGTTGGTCAAACTTGCTCTCGACGGATGTAACAGCAGATCGGCACTGGTATTGGGCTTCTCTATTTCGTCAAGTCGCGGAATTACTGCTGTTGGCACTTTTGCTTGCGCTGTCGCCAGTTCAATATTAGGAGTAGGAGAAGGGCGATCGCTAGCCTGCTTGGGAGCAACTGTCAAGTCAGAATTGGGTTTTTGGTCTAGGTTTTCTACAGGTAGCTTGACTTCTAACTCCTCGCTTTCAGATGAGGGCTTTTCTTCGATGGGTTTTTGGGGCTCGATGGCAGAAGCGATCGCCCACCATTGAGTGCGATCGTCCTCTTTTGAGGGATTTATTGAACTCGGATCGGGGGCGCTCTCAGGCGCAGTTTCACCAGAGTCTGGGTTAACGCCGTCAGAGAAACTCCTTGGCCCAACTGCTGCTACTGGCATGATACCAACGCTTAGCAGCGCAACACAAAAAAACGGCAGACACAGTTTCATTTTCACACCACACACTTAAAAAAACTTGAGATGCTACACCATCTGTAAGAGTGAATGCACCGATTGAGCTGCACTCCCGTCACTTGTACTCTGTTGAAAACCTACCTAGACAAACAGCGAAACTAAGCCTGTTACTCACAGGCGCAGCTATCTGTAGTCGTAGTTTCAATCTAGTTTCCTGACATGAGGGACGATGCACTCGGGTCGCGGTCAACAATCCAGTGATTTATCACTAATTATTTGCAGTAGCCTCATCAAAATAAAATATGTTTGCTGCTAATGTCAAGCAAATATTGATTTTTTTATTGATAAAGTTTCTTGGGTTTTTGCAAAACAGCACTGGCGGACTGCCGGCGAGTTAGGGGCGCTGTTGGAGTTCCCCTCGTTTTAAGCTGTGAATAGCTCTAAAATTGGTTGCTAGATTGCATTAGTCCGTTGTTAGTCAGCATAAAACTTATGACTGTCGAGCAATTTTTTTCAAAAGAATTATGAATAACTGCTTGCCAAAATTGATAATTTAACTTTTAATAATTTCAGATTAATCAAGAATCTATATCAATAAACTTGAGTGACACCTCAAAAAAAGCTTTTGAAGAAACGATCGCAGTTACCGGCCATGCGATCGCAGGCAAACTGGTATCGGCTAAGTGCTCTGCTACAATTGCGATCGCCAAAATTGCAGATATAAGAACCAATTGTATTGTAGCTACCGCTTCCAGCACTTTTTATTGAAGCGATGGCTTCCCTGAAGCTAGCAACATCAACTCCACTGACATAAGTAGCAGGTAAAGCCGCACCGCAATCAGAATTGGGCAAATTAAACCTTTCTGACTTTTGAGTGGGAGCATTAGGAGCAAATAATACAAGTAACTGACAAATTATTAGGTTTTTGGTCGCGATTTCCCACAGGTAAACAGTCTTTAATTTCTCCCAATTGACAAAAAAAAACTCATCCCCAATCAAGATAATTCTCCGATGTTTGTATTTATTGTGTATGTATTGTATGAATTTAACTGTTGATTAGACTTTGCCACGGGATGACTTTAAACATGATTTTTTTTACTTTTATAATAAGCGTGCACCAAAATAAATTTGTCTCTATAGTACAGTGAATATCGTCTTCTTTTAGGGCAAGTTAAAGTAGCAAATCGAGCGAATTAAATTACTGCAATGCCTGCCTTATTAGAGTTATTAGACATGGCTGGATGTATTATGACGGTTGATGCAATGGCTAAGAAAATAGCGATTTCATCTTAAAATTTTAACGCATTTATCTGATTAGAGCTTAGCGTTTAAAGGTCATCATCCTACACTTCACGGACAAGTGAAAGATTGGTTTGACCAACACTTATCTCAAGGGTTTGAAGGTATTATCCATAGTTAGGATCGACCGGTAGATAAAGGTTCCCCTCGGATTAAAAAATGCTCCTGTTAGTGTGTTCCTATTTCTCAATTACCAACTTTACATAACCACAATGATTGGCCTCGTTGCTTGTTTATTCCCACATGATGATATCTCTCAACCCGCTTGTCAATAGCATTTAAGATGGGCTTACCCTGGTACAATTATCAATCTTTAACATCTCTGTTTTGGATTATTTGTTGGAAGTCCCTTATTTTGCTGACATTCTAAATTGGAATCGATCAAATTCCTTCCAAGTAAAGAAAGCGACAACTAGGGAAACTAAAATATCCACAGCAATTAAGCTATAATAAATCCCATTTATTCCAATGAAGAGCGGCAATATTAACACTACTGGTATAAACAGAAATACTTGTCTTGCCACAACTATGATTCCCGCAATTTTACCGTTGCCTATGGATTGGAATAAGGTAATGCTACAGAATACAAAAGACATTAGGGGTAGCAATATAGTGATAATGCGAAAGTTTAACAGATCGTTAGCAATGAAAGCAACCTTCGGTAGCAACAAACTCAGAAAAGTTGCTGGAAATAATTGTAGAGGCAACCAGATTATGCTTAACAGAATAGTACCGCCAATGCCAAAAATTAAGTATGATTTCTTCATTCTGTGATAATTTCCTGCTCCATAATTTATTCCAATTACTGGCTGTAAAGCATATACGAAGCCATAGACAGGAGTTACTGCTAAAGAATACAGGTTCAATGTTGCTCCGGCGAAGGCAATATCAGTATCGGTTCCATAGTAGGCTATCGACCTAAAAATCACGATTTGCTGAACGATTCCCATTAAGTCCATGATTAGCACCGATAGACCAACTGATACAATTGGTTTCGCTAAATCCACTGACAAAGTTAACTTTTTAAGTTGAACCGGAGTAGAACTTTTACCGCAAATAAAATAGGTTAAAATTACGCTCGCATAAACGATTGAAGAAACAACTGTTGCCAAAGCTATTCCTCGAATTCCCCAGTGAAAAACAGCAACAAATATCGGATTTAAAATTGTATTAGTCAGAACGGAAATGGCAGCAAAACCGGTGGCTAAACCGATTCTACCTTCAGATTTGATTAGCTGGCTAGAACCTACCGCTAAAACCAAAAATACCGCTCCCAGTATATAAGTCTTAAAATATTCTGCTCCTAATGAGGCAATTTCCCCCTCTGCCCCCATAAAAGAGATTAATTGATCGCCAAAACCGTAACCTATAATAGTAATAAAAAAGGAGATAATCAAACTCATCACTGTAAAAGTGCCAAATATCTTAGACTGAGTGTTGATATCTCCCGCACCAATAGCGCGGCTGAGAACCGAAGCAGAACCTATCCCAACTGATAAGGCACATCCAATTACAATCGTCGTCAGCGGCAGTGCGAGGGATATGGCTGCCAAAGCACTTTCGCCAATCAGTCGTCCTGCGAATAAAGCATCAAGAAAAGAGTTTAAGGCAATGAGCAACATTCCCAGAATACCGGGAGCTGATAATTTCAACATTAGTTGAATCAGATTGCCTTGCAGGATTTCATCTGCTACTTTGGTTTGCTGTTGTGAAGTCATTATTAATGTAATCTGGGGTTTGATAGAGTAGTGAATTGACTAAAAAGGTGCTACTATCGGGCCAGCGTTGCGGAGGAATAGCGCTCTTGACGCTGACGCTGACCTAGCATCACCATCTTTAAACCACTAGCAGGAGGATAGTTAACACCTTGAGGTTTTGGTCGTTCCAATCGTTTGTCAACTAGCCCTAGTTGATAGCGTGAAAGAATCGTTGCCAATACTAGCTTCATTTCAAATAAAGCTAGAGCCTCGCCAGGACAGCGACGAGTACCGCCGCCAAAGGGCATAAATTCATAATTTGAGAATTGTTTTTCCAGAAAACGCTAATTTCGTTGCAAAAAAGAGAAAGAAAAGCTAATTTCTAACCAGGAAGACCGTGCCAAACCCATCAGGCGAGGAAGCAAGTCTCTGAATTTTTGGTAGCGATCGCCCTCACGCAATCCAAATAAAACTTCTAAAATTACCTCCAAAGTAATAGCTTGCATTGTACGATAAGCTAGAAATTCTTTGCCAACAGTTTGCTGACTTATTAACCTTTCTGCGATTTCACAAATATGCTTTCCATAACTTTGGATGCGAGTACCGTGCAGGGGAGGCATTAAAAGCTGGCGTCGATTTTTATGGCGTAAGCCATCAAGCAGTAGTAGTCCATTATTGCCCACCAATGGGGCGGCATCTTCGTTTAAATTCCCCGCAGCTACGATTTCTTTTGTTTGGGTAAAAATTTGCTTAATTCCCTGTGGATTACTAACAAATACTACTGGTGTAGAACCAAACATAATGGTGAAGATGTCACCATAGCGTTTGGCCACACTATCCATATAGCCAAAGGGGTCAGATGCAAATTGAATGTTCAGTAACCAGGTGGGGGTTTTCGGCCCTGGAGGTAGTTTCATAGCAATGAAGAATGGGTAATTGATAATTGAAATCAGCTATTACTAATTAGGCAAATTAGATACTAGCTGCTGCGGTTGTTTTTGAGTTTGACGCTGACCTTTTACTACCATTTTTACGCCACTGACAGGGTAACAAAGTAGTCCTTCAAACTTAGGTTGTTCCGGTTTGCTATCCGCTAGTTCTAATTGATAGCGTGAAAGTATAGTTGCCAATATTAGCTTCATCTCAAATAAAGCTAAAGTTGCACCTATACAGGTACGAGTCCCCCCGCCAAAAGGCAGAAATTCATAAGGAGAAAATTTTCTTTCTAAAAAGCGCTCTGGCTTAAATTTGTTAGGTTCTGGATATAAGTCCTCGCGCCGATGAGTCAGACAAATATTAACTCTGAGTAGCGTACCAGGACTCAATTGATAACCCATTAATTCGATCGGCGATTCTACCAATCTTGGAAATGTGAATAACTGAGTGGGATAAATTCGCAAGGCTTCATTACAAACAGCGGTGAGATAGGGTAGTCCCACAATACTCATCGGATCTGGCGAGTCGCCAAGACCATCGAGTTCTGTCACCAATCGATCGCGTACTGTCGGTAAATGGTGAATCCAATATAATGCCCAAGCGATCGCAGTGGCAGAGGCATCTTGAGCCGCGAATAAAGGCGAAATTACCAAATCTCGCAACTCTTCATCTGTCATCATCTCACCCGCTTCATCGCGAGCAAACATCAAATCGGATAGGATATCCTTGCGAGAGGGATCGGCTTGCTGCCGGCGTTCTTTCACTTCCGCTTCCAGCAGTTGGTAAAGCTCTTGCCGGAGTTGAAGCAGTTTCCCCCAAGGGCTCCAGCGGCCTAAATCTCGTTGCAAAAAGGGCAGAATGTTGGCAGCTTGAATTAAAGGAGTCCGCATCAAATTTATGATTGCCGGAAGCAGTTGCCTGAGTCTTTCGTAGCGTTTTCCCTCGCTTAAACCCAATACAATCTGAATGCTTATTTGTAAGGTAATGTCTTCGATCGATGGGTAAGCGACAAAAACTTGGCCGCTCGAATGCTGACTAATAATTTTCTCTGTCAGATCGCAGATTCGCTGCCCGTAGAAACGCAACCTCGCACCGTGAAAAGCTGGCATCATCAACTGACGGCGATGTTTGTGGCGCAGTCCGTCGAGTTGGAGTATTCCTTGGTT
The DNA here is from genome assembly GCF_036701115.1 of Microcoleus sp. Pol1C5. Lineage (NCBI taxonomy): Bacteria > Bacillati > Cyanobacteriota > Cyanophyceae > Oscillatoriales > Microcoleaceae > Microcoleus > Microcoleus sp. Pol1C5. The sequence continues at coordinate 130,307 of NZ_JAUBQE010000006.1, forward strand.
CCCCGTAATTAGGGCCATATCTCCGTTCAACTCTCCAGAAGCTGGAATCTGTTTTGTATTGGTAAAAATTTGCTCTATTCCTTGGGGATTGCTGACAAATAATACGGGAATAGACCCAAACGTGATGGTAAAAATGTCACCGTAGCGTTTGGCGAGATCGTCCATGTAGCGAATAGGATTGGTAGCGATTTTAATATATTGCCACCAGATGGGAGCTTTTGGACCTGAAGGTAGGTTCATTTTTATCTGACTATATTTGTTGTAATCGGAGTTATTTATTTTTCTTTTCTTTTCTGCATTCTCTGCGCCTAGAGCGGTTTCAAAAAAGAGCGCGGAAATATTAAGATGAGACACGATCGCGCATTGGTAGTAACTCTGGCAGCTCTGGATTAAAAGTCTTGGCAACGAGGATAATGCCGATGAGACTAATGGTAATAGCGACGACAAATACTCCCCGATAGCCGAGTGATTGTGCAATTACACCGCCGATCGCTGCAGCAATAATCCCAAAAAAGAAAGTAGTTGAAGATTGTAGTGTGTAGTCCGTGCCAGCCGCCTCTAATCGGCTTTTGTCCATCATGATCGTGTATAAGACTGTCACCGCCATACTACTCACGAATTGAGTACCGATAGCGATCGTATAAAGAATAGCTAAATGGGCAATACCGAATGCTGGCAATAAGTAGGTTAACATCATCAAAACCTGAAGTAAGCCAAAGAAAATTAGCGATCGCTTCCGTCCCAAGGGCGCAATCAGCAAACCTCCGACGATGGCACCTAATATCCCGACGCTGTAACTGACGACTCCCAACATCAAGCCAATTTCTGCCAAAGACAACCCGATATCTACCAACAGCGGACGAAACATCCGGGATGCCATATAAGGGCCAGGTGTATACAAGCTCAGAATCAGCAGCCAATGCCATATTCCGGGACTACGAAAGAACTTAGCAATATCCGTGAAAAAATTTGCAGGTTTTTGGGAGTTGGACTGAGCGCTTGCAGATTCCTGATGCTTGCTGCTGGGTTCTTTGTACAGCAAAAGAGGAATAAGTGCAACAACTACAAATAGCGCCAAAGTCAGCATACTCGCTTTCCATCCCCAACTATTGATCGCTAGTAGCATCCCACCGCCGCCGATAATTGCACCCACGTAGTTCCCCGCACTCTGCACTCCATTGCCAATGCCCCGCTCTTGGGGTTCTAACAATCCTACTGCCAGGGCATCGGTGGCAACATCTTGGCTGGCGCAAACGAAACAGATGATCGCCAGACAGATATATGCAACTGAAAGCTGACTTTGGATATCAATGAAGGCGAAGGTGGCTACAGTACAAGCTGCGATCAGTTGAAAGCAGATAATCCAAAACCTATAGTGTCCCCAACGGGTGAAGCCGTAGCGATCGATCAAGGGCGACCAGAGGAATTTTAACATCCAGGGTAAGGTTAATAGGGGCAAGAAACCGATCGCTTCTAAAGAAGCCCCACGCTGGCGCATTAATACGGGCAAAGCTTCGTACAGACACGCGATCGGGATAAACTGCGATACGTATAAGCTGCCAAGCAATCCGAATTTCTTTAGGCTTTTTGGTTTAATCACGGGGCTTTATTTCTGTGCTTTTCATAAAAATTGCTGCTGCCGACCCAGCTTTATCAAAAAACTCTGTCTTGACAGTACGGAAGTCGATCTCGATTTAGGATACTGGATGTTCAGCAAAAAGTTGAGAAATACTCTCAATAGATATAGGCTAGATAAATGTCTTTGTCAAGTAGCTGTGCCTTAAATCTGAGTACCTTTGTTAGCCTCTGGATACTGGCTCATCAATACAGGAGCCGCATAGGTAGTGTCGGTCGTGCATCCACTATTTTTCCTTTAATACCACCATCAAAGGTTAATTCCAATAGAGGAGAGGTGCCACGTTCGATCGCTACCACGCCATTGCGATCGAGCAGAGAAACAGCTTCACTCAGTTCTTTGTCGCGATCGACTGCGATTTTGACACTGGTTAGCTTTTTTACCCCCAGCGGATGAGTAATTAACTGCTGATGCCTTTCACAAGAGCGATCGAGCCAAGTTGTTAGAGCAATATCGTTAGGAATAGCCAAGCATATAGGCTCTGCCGCATTCGCAATATTTTGCGGTGAAAATTTAATAAACGTATCTGGGTGCATCCACTCTGCCCAGTGTTTTCTAGATCCCGGAATCTGAGTTGTCATCTCAGGTAAAGAGCGCAAACCAATTCCAAAGGGAGATGCTCCCGTTTGCGGCCAACGCGCCCGTGCTAAAACGTCTATCCCCGTTCGTGCCGTATGCTGTTGGGCTGCTTTTTCGTCTTCGATCCAGATTAATTCGAGGTATGTATTCTCGAAGAAGAAAATCGTCGAGATTGTTCCTTGCTCTACACGCCGCACTACTCGTTCGGAGCAGTAAAGGCCGAAATCTTGAAGAAAGGAAACTGCCGCTCGCCCTTCTGTAACAAAGATAAAAAGGTGATCGATTTCCAGTAAAAAATTATCGGGACGCACCAGTAGTGATTGAGTTGACATGAGTATTATTTTTCACTTGTGTTTGCTAAAACACACAGATTTTTCTATCCGTGCATCCGTGCCGATCCGTTTCGTGCCGAGGGGAGTAACTGAAAACTTCTATCTCTATGCCGGTAGCTTTTTAGACAGACAGAGATGGAGATACTAGCTCTAGACAATCAACCCTAGACCTAACCTCCCAGGCTCCTTAGCTAGGGTTGGGGGAGAATTCAAAGCCTCTCAAGAGCAGGAGAGATGTTGGATAGAGGTTTGACCGATCGCGCGAACATTAAGGCTCTAGACAAGTAGTTTTTCATGAGTTTAATAAAAATAATTTGCAATAAGTTCTTAATTATTAGGCAACAAATAGATTGATATGTCAACTAGGTTTAGGCAAATTTTTAGAGAAAAGTATCCACAGCGGTTGGCCCTAATGGACATCCCCCGCTTGTTTCGGCTATCCTAGATAATTGTAAATATTTAATAAAGATTTAGGATTGCTAAAAATCGGAGAGGAAGCCAACGATATAAGTCGTGAGAGTATCAAATTTTGAATTAATTAGGCAAAAATCGGATATGGGTAACTCACAAAAACGGCTCAACTTGGTTATTACGTTTGACTATGAAATTTTAGAATCCCAAGAACGGATTGTTGTCCAGCAACGAACTGGGGAAATTAAAGAACGTTTGCAGCGATCGGCCCAAGATATTTGGGAAATCGGCCAAAAGCTTGCGGATGTGCGATCGCACCTCAAGCACGGTCAGTTCGATGTCTGGTTGAAAGCTGAGTTTGGCTGGAGTCGGCGTACTGCTTACAATTTCATCAACGTTTACGAAGCCTTTCCCGAACGTGCAAACTTTGCACAGATTAATATTGCGACATCGGCCCTCTACCTCTTAGCAGCACCATCAACTTCACAAGAACTCCGCGATGAAGTTCTGCAACGAGCAAAAGAAGGCGAACCCGTAACCTATAAAGAAATCCGCCAAGTCATCAAAGAAGAGAAGTCACAATTCTCTCCTGCTGTAGAAAAGCCCCAACCGCCAAAGCCGGAAATTGTGGCGCTCAAACCAAAGGCTTTGGTGGAAGCCAAGAACTCAGTTGTAGAAGTTACTGCGCTAGATATACCTTCTGCTGCTGTTGCCAGTCAGATTAAGGTTGAGTCCGGTTGGTATATGTTAGAGCAGCAACATCTACTGTTTTGTGGTGATACGGCTTCACCGAAATTTGTAGAACGCATACCGCAGTCAGCGCTGGCGATCGCGATTACTGGTGATGACTGGGATCACGATTGGCTAATCGAACGGGCAAAAACCGTAATTATCTTTCCTGAATCCAGCCTCAAGGAGCAAATGCTCTCTAGCCTGCTGTCCATGTTTTCTACACCTGGAGAAACCGTGATTTTCCCTTGGTTGCCGGACTCAGCAATGTTGGCGGTCGCCCATAAACTAGAAAGGAAAATTTTCGCCGGAGATCCGAACCCAGAGAAATGCAGACAAGCGATCGCGCATTCCCAACTCTTAGTTGAACCGATTAACCTGTGAAATTAGATCCTGTGTGACTGAGGACTCAATTGAACGACAATCTGATTCAGTAATTGTGAAAGGCGTTGTAGCAGAAGTGTTTGGGCTGAGTGCAGGTAGAAATGATCTCCGGGAAACATCTCCAGCGAAAAGGCAGAGCTTGTCTGCTTTCGCCATGCTTCTAGGTCTTCGATACCGACTTTCCAATCCTCTAATCCACCAAAAGTCGCGATCGGACAATCTAAAGGCGGTGACTGCGAGTAGGCGTAAGTTTCAACCACAGCAAAATCGGCTCGCAGAGTAGGAAGTAGCAGTTCCATCAGTTCGGCGTTTTCTAGCACGGCTTTGGGAGTACCGTTATAACGGCACAATTGTCGTAGAAATTCTGTTTCTGGTAGAGCATGAATGGGCGGGTCGCGATCGGGAATTTGAGGAGCGCGATGTCCTGATACAAATAGGTGCAGTGGACTTTGGTTATACTCTTTGCGGAGTAGTCGCGCCAGTTCAAAGCTCACCAATGCGCCCATACTGTGACCGAAGAAAGCAAAAGGTTTGTTAAGGCTGCTGAGGATGGTAAGAGCAAGAGTCTCAATTAGAGGCTCGATCTCGGTGAAAGGAGTTTCCAGCAGTCGAAATCCACGTCCGGGAAGTTCGATCGGACAAACCTCTACATCTGACGGTAGGTTCCCTGGAAAAGCACGATAGCTCAAAGCCCCACCCCCGGCATAGTGGAAGCAGAATAGTCGCAACTTGGCTTCAGGATTGGGTTTCGGATAGGTAATCCAGGAGTTTGCAGTTATGGTAGCGTTCATAAATTAATACTGTTGAAAGACTTGACGCAGCAAGGGTTTGAGTTAATCTATCTCAAAAAAGATATGTGCGGGCGATGCCTGCGGCTGACTACACGCGACTTTTTCGGGTTTGGATAACAGACAATAAGCATCTCGGCGATTGCTACCTATAATTATTATCAATAATTCTGTCAAGAAGCTGCGATCCTTTTCGAGGTTAAGGAGCCTCAACGCTTGGCAGATCGAAGTGAGAGAGGCATTGTCACCCCGTCAGCCTGAATAAATAGCTCCGAAAAAAAATCTCAAACCCTTGCCCTGTATGAATAAAAATCTAAACCCGGTCCATATCTAATACGTAACCGTTTGTGTCTTTTAATAAAACTTTACAAAACTTTCCTGATTAGGGCTTGCCAAGAATCGAGCATAGGTACTACAATCCGTGTAGCTTATTGAAATGTCTTCTCAACAATCTAGCAAACAAAGTCAGCACAACTGATACACGCTGTCCTTGCGGTTAACGATCGGTTCGCTGAACGAATCAACATTTTTAAGTGAAAGCCAGGAAAATTAAGTCAAAACAGCACTCTCATCTATTTCATGAGAAGTCAAAAGGATCGTTTATTTCATGAGAAGTCAAAAGGCGATGGATACACTGAAGGCAATACTGACTAATTTAGGTATTCCTGAAGAGTCCCTTCATCAAGACACTTTACTGCACGGGAATTTACAACTTGACTCTGTTGAAACAGTACAAATTGCGCTGGAATTGAAACGGAGGTTGGGGGTTAACCTGAAACTTGGAACCCGCCAAGATATGACATTAGCTCAAATCTGTAATGAGATCGAAACGGCGATGCCAGCAGAACATCAATGAGTATTTCTGAACAGTTACCTACCATTTTTAACGTTGCAGCTCACTTTTTGGAAACCAATCTGCCACAAGAAGGACGTAGCGAGAAAGTAGCGTTTTACTATCAGGCTCGGACTTATACTTATGCCCAAGTAAATAGCTTTGTCCGACGTGCAGCTAGATTATTATCTGAGTTAGGATTGGCGCGAGAAAACCGGATCGCCATTCTTTTGCCCGACACTCCAGAGTCAGTATTTGCTTTCTGGGGAGCTATTTGGTTAGGCGCAGTACCAGTTCCGATCAATACGGCTTGTACGATTGATGACATCCACTATATCCTGCAAGATTCACGCGCCAAAGTCTTGGTGACTAACCAAGAGTGGCAAGAAAAACTGACTCCCATCCACTCTCAGTTCTTGCAAAAAATTCTCCTTAAAGACGGAGAAAAACCATTTTTGTCTCTGCTTACTCAGCAGACAGACGAACAGCTACCTTACGCCGAAACATCTGGCGACGAACCTGCTTTTTGGCTTTACACTTCTGGTAGTACGGGTAAACCCAAAGGCGTAGTTCACAACCACCAAAGTATGGTTGTGTGTGCAGAACTGTACGGTAAAGCTAAACTCGGTTTGCATCAAGATGACATCACCTATTCAGTAGCTAAGATGCCTTTTGCCTACGGTTTAGGGAATAGTTTATATATGCCGATGGCAGTTGGTGCAGCGACAATATTATCAGATGCCAACAATGCTTTTGATATTATCGCGGACATCGATCGCTACCGACCGACAATTTTATTTGGCATACCCAGCATATATGCCAGCATTCTTTCAGTACATGAAATTGCGCCTCTAAATACTTCCTCTTTAAGGTTGTGCTTATCAGCAGCCGAACAACTACCAAAAACTATTTGGTATAAGTGGCGAGACACTTACGGAATTGAGATTTATGAGGGTATTGGTACGACAGAATTGCTGCATATCTTTCTATCTAATGCAGAGGGAGAATGTCGTCCCGGCAGTTCTGGTCGTCCCCTTTCCGGTTATGATGTGCGAGTGGTTGATGAAAAGGGTTTCCCAGTTCCGGCGGGGGAAATTGGCGACCTAGAGGTGAGTGGAGAAAGTCTGATGCTGGGGTATTGGAATCGCCTGCGGGAAACGCGACAAGCTCTTTACGGGAACGCGATGCGAACGGGGGATAAGTATCTGCGCGATGCAGATGGTTATTTCTGGTTTATGGGACGTAAGGATGATTTCTTCAAAGTAAATGGGATGTGGGTATCACCGTTTGAAGTGGAAGATGTCTTACTCCAGCACGAAGGAGTTCTTGATGCGGCGGTAGTTCCAGAATGCGATCGCGGCGAACAATTAACTGAGATTATCGCTTACATCAGCCTTAAACCCGGCTTTGAGAAATCTCCCGATTTAGAAGAGAAGATTCGGCAATTAGCTAGGGCTCGATTACCCCATTTTAAGGCTCCTAAAAAAATCCACTTTTTGGAAACATTACCGCGGACGCCAACCGGAAAAATTCATCGCAAATCACTGCTGAAAAGCCATTAATGTTTAACTTCCTTCACCCAAGTTTTGACCCCATGTATCAGGTAGCAAGCAACTTATTAACTTATCACGAACTATTTCTACCAGGTCAGAGAGATCCTCTCATTCTGTTGCAGAATCTATTAGATGCTGGGATTTTTTCTAACTATGTGATGTACCAAAGTGAGAATGAAGTACGTATTGCTGGGAATGCTTTAGCGGAAATATCAGTAAGTTCTCACGATGTTTCGATCGCCTTTATGGGTGAGATTAAGTCAGAACCGGTCGCAGATCCGCTCAAACAAGTAGAATTAGCATTAGCGTCTTTGCCGATCGAGAATTGGACTGCTTATGGTTACGTAGGCTTTGATGTGGCTCGCTTCTACTCTTCCTACTCCAAGGCAATTGAACAACCGCTGCTCTATTTTTTGGTTCCAGAAACCGAACTTTTTATCACTCCTAGAGGAGTTCATATCAGAAACATCAAGTCGCCTACCAAAATTCTGGAAGCGTTATCACTTGATAATAAATTGAAAGACTATGTAGCGACACCACCAGTTGTTGATTTCGCCGATAAAGAAGAGTATCAAAACCAGGTGGGCGAGCTGATTCAAGCCATCCAAAGCGGCGATTTACATAAAGCGATTATTTCCCGTTCCGTGAAAGTAAAAGGGGATATGGATCTGTTCGGAACTTATGTTTTAGGAGCGAAAAACAACAATTGTGCGCGATCGTATTGTTTGCGGGTTGGCGAAGTAAGTGCGGTAGGCTTCAGTCCTGAAATTTTAATGGAAGTTAGTGCGGATGGCTTTGTAGTTACTAATCCATTGGCTGGTACTAGACCGAGATCGGAAAATTTGTCAGAAGATGTACAATTGGAAAGTGAGTTATTTACCGATGCTAAAGAGGTAAAGGAACACGCGCTTTCAATCTGGCTGGCACAAAGTGAAATGGCTGCTGTTTGTCTACCAGAAAGTCTTCGGATTTTTGACTTCATGCAGGTGAAACAATACAGATGCGTCCAGCATCTATCATCGCGAATTGGCGGTCAACTAAAAGGAGAAAAAACTTTATGGGATGCTTTGAAAGTGTTATTTCCTGGTGTCACAGTATCCGGAATTGACAAACACAAAGCTCTCAAATGGATCGAGAACCTAGAAAAAGAACCCAGGGGAATTTATGCTGGTGGTATCGGTTGGGTGAATAGCAATGGTATGGCAGATATTGCGATCGCAATTCGCTCGGCTTACCAGTATGGCGATCGGGTTTACTTAAATGCTGGCGCAGGAATTGTGGCAGAATCTATTCCCGAAAACGAATACGTGGAGTCCGTTAACAAAATGAACACTATGTTAACCAATTTAGTGTTGAAATCTCCATGACTTACGCAACTTAGCGCTAAAGCGCCACAACGTACATAAGAATCAGCTCCTCGTCTTGATAGTTATGATGAATCTTTCAGTCGGTATTCGATCGCTTGCTCTCAGTTTTCCCAGCCAAATTCGGACTAATGATTATTGGCTGGAAAAGTTCCCTCATTTGTTTGCTGTAACTTCGCCAAGAAGAACGAGGTTATCTCAGTCTAATGAATTCACCTCCGACGATGATGGATTTGCTATTTGGTCGCAAGAAGTAGCACCATATTTATCAGACCCTTTTCGGGGTAACGTCGAGCGACGGGTGCTGGGTGCAGGTGAGTCGTCGCTGATGCTGGAATGTCGCGCTGCTAGGGAGGCGCTGGATGCCGCAAAACTTTCTCCCCATGAAGTAGAATTAGCGATCGTTGCTTCTATTTTCCCCGAACAACTTGTTCCTGGTAATGCCTCCTACCTCGCACGCGAACTGCAACTGCAATGTCCGGCGTGGAATCTGGAATCGACTTGTTCGAGTGCGTTAGTTGCGCTGCAAAATGCGCGTGCGTTGGTGCAAACGGGAGAGTATCGCAATGTTTTGGTGGTAGTCTCTCACATCGAATCTAACTCTGTGGATGAGGAAGATACTCTATCGTGGTCTATGGGAGACGCTGCTGGAGCTTTTGTGGTGGATTCGCTCAAACGCGATCGCGGAGTTTTGGGCAGTAAAATAATTAACACTGCGGCTACTTGTGATGCGTATTTACACGAATTGATCGCAGACGCGCAAGGTAAGCCTCGAATGCGTACTCGGACAGGTGAGAACGCCAGCAGCTTCGCCGAAACAAGTGTGGAGTTCGTTCGGACTTGCTGTGAGGGGGCTGTGGCGGCGGCTGGCGTGACTCTCGAACAAATTGACTTTTTTGCCTTCAATACTCCGACAGCGTGGTATGCGAGGCTTTGTGCTAGGGCATTGGGCATCGATCCAGAACGCACGATCGATCTTTATCCTTGGTATGCGAATATCGGTTCCGTATTTGCGATCGCCAATTTATACCATGCCGCTCTTGCAGGTAAAATTCGCGAAAACGACTTAGTTCTCGTTTACACCAACGGCGCGGCTGCAACTGCGGCTGCAACAGTAATGCGCTGGGGTGATGTGGCGCTAGGAACGCCTCCTGCTCCCCCAATTAATGTTAATCGAGAAGCAGAAAAGAGCGCAGTCAATCTTTTCGTCGATGTCAAAAAAGCTTTTCTATCCAAGGAAAAACTCTTCGCCGCTGCACCAACAGAACAGCAGCAAATATTGGAAACCTATCTCATAGAATGGCTAACCAATTGTTTACAATTGCCTTTCGATAGCCTAAATCCGCAGCATTCCCTGGCTTTACTGCTTGATTCCTTAATGGCTTTTGAACTCAGGAGTCGAATCGAGACGGATCTCCAAGTGCGAGTGCCAATAGAAAGATTCTTTGGCGACAACAACATAACTCAATTAGCCGAACTCGTGCTTAATCAATTAGCTTTGGCGAACTTAACCGCATCCGAATCGGTTTTCATTACCGAATTCAAGGCAGCAGAAGAAGAAAGGGAAATATTAAGTATTTGAGAACGACGAATAAATAAACAATCGTCAATTTGTGCACTACTAATTTCAATCTAAAAATATGAATCTGCATTTACTTTTAAACACTTTATCTAACCAAGGCATCAAACTTTCTACTAATGGAAGTTCGCTAGAAATAGATGCGCCGAAAGGAGCAATTACTCCAGAATTGCGTAACTCATTAATTGAACATAAAGCAGAACTTATCCTGTTATTGCGCCAGAACAGCATGAGTGCTAGTTCTACTTCTTTGCCTGTAATTAAGCCAGCACCTGATTTGCGCTACGAACCTTTTCCCTTGACTGATATGCAGCACGCATTTTGGGTAGGGCGTAGTGGAGTATTAGACTTAGGAAATGTTGCCAATCACGGTTACTACGAGATTGAATGTCAAGGCTTAGACTTGGAGAAATTGAACGGGGCGTTGCCGAAATTAATCGATCGCCACGATATGCTGAGGGCAGTAGTATTGCCAGACGGTCAGCAACAAGTTCTCAAACAAGTTCCTGCATATCAAATGGAGGTTTTGGATCTGAGGGGACAGGAGAAAGAAGTTGTAAACTCTGAGATTGAAGCAATTCGCGATCGCCTATCCCATCAAGTTTTACCTGCTGACCAATGGCCTTTGTTTGAGTTTAGAGCAACGCGGTTAAATGGGGATATAGTTCGGCTGCATATCAGCTACGATTTGCAAGTATTTGATGCGTGGAGCTTGTTTCGTTTATTTGATGAATGGTTTCAACTGTATCAAAATCCTGATGCGCTATTGCCACCGTTGGAAATAACATTTCGCGATTATGTTTTGGCAGAACAAGCTTTGCAAGATACGGAATTATATAGGCGATCGCACGAATATTGGTTGAGTCGTCTGGAGACTCTATCTCTAGCACCGGACTTACCTCTGGCCAAAAATCCTAAAGAACTCAAAGAGCATCGCAACAGGCGCTACGAAAGCGGACTGGAACGAACTGACTGGCAACAGTTAAAGTTGCGATCGGCTCAAGCGGGTGTGACTCCTTCTGGACTATTACTGGCAGCTTTTGCTGAAATCATCGCACTTTGGAGTAAAAGCCAAAAATTTACAATTAATCTGGCTTTATTTAATCGTCTACCGCTACATCCTCAAGTCAATGACATCTTAGGAGACTTTACCTCCGTCACCCTTTTAGCAGTAGACAATTCCGCTCGCGAGTCCTTTAGCGATCGAGCCGTCCGCCTTCAGAAACAACTGTGGCAGGATTTAGAACATCGCTATTTTAGTGGAGTCAGCGTGACGCGAGAATTAGCTCGCCGGAGAGGTACAACTCCTAGCGCGATGCCAATTGTTTTTACCAGCACGATCGGCTTCCGTTCCCTGGGACAAGAAACTTTAACATTCAGTCACTTTGGCGAATTAGTATATGGAATTAGTCAAGCTTCCCAAGCTTGGATGGATATTCAGGTTTGGGAAGAAAAAGAAACCTTGACATTTAATTGGGATGTAGTTGAAGAACTTTTCCCGGAAGGTGCGATCGCAGATATGTTTGAGGCATATTGCCGTTTTATCGAGCAACTTGCTACTTCTGAATCTGCCTGGGTGGAAACGACACGGCAACTCCTACCTCCGGCGCAATTAGCCCAAAGGAATGCGATTAATTCTACAGACGCATCGATTCCAGACGATTTACTGCATAGTTTATTTGCCGCACAAGTCCGGGATAGAGGAAATGAAGTTGCAGTGATTTCATCCGCACGAACATTAACTTATCAGGAATTATTCGAGCGCTCGAATCAAGTCGGTCATCGACTGCGCCAATTAGGGGTTATTCCCAATCAGTTAGTCGCTATAGTAATGGAGAAAGGATGGGAACAAATTGTCGCAGTTATGGGTATTTTAGCTTCCGGTGCTGCTTACGTCCCCATCGATCCAGGATTACCTGAAGAACGCTTATCTTATTTGTTAGAAAATAGTGAAGTTCAGATAGTTCTAACTCAATCTCGGTTGAAAGAAAAGCTTAGTTGGCGATCGGAAATTCAACTAATATGCGTAGACAATGAAGACTTAGCTGTAGAAAGCAAGCAAGCATTAAATCCAGTTCAAACCCCCGACGATTTAGCTTATGTTATCTATACTTCTGGGTCTACGGGATTGCCGAAAGGGGTAATGATTACTCATCGCAATGTGGCGAATGTTGTTGTTTATACGAATCAGCGTTTTAATGTTACTTCGCAAGACCGAATTTTAGCTTTGACCGCTCTCAATCACGATTTGTCAGTTTACGATATCTTCGGTATTTTGAGTGCTGGCGGCGCGATCGTTTTGCCGGATGCTGTTGCTGTGAAAGATCCCCGTCATTGGGTAGATTTAATGGTGAGAGAAAGGGTGACATTATGGAACTCAGTTCCGGCGATGATGGAAATGTTGGTAGATTATGCAAACGATGCAATTTTTAATAGCTTGCGTTTGGTAATATTAGGAGGAGATTGGCTGCCGATTTCTTTACCCGATCGCATAAAATCCCTAGCGCCAAATACCCAAATTCTCAGCATTGGTGGGCCGACTGAAACAACTATTTGGAATATTGGCTATCTCATTGAAAAAGTAGATCCAAATTGCAAGAGTATTCCCTACGGTCAACCGATGGCGAACTCGAAATATTATATTTTGAATGATGCTTTAGAAGACTGTCCGATGTGGGTTCCGGGACAAATGTATTGTGCTGGAGTGCAGTTAGCAAAAGGCTATTGGCGCAATGAAGAAAAGACACGCGACAGTTTTATTACTCATCCGCGCACGGGAGAGCGTTTGTATCGGACAGGAGACTTAGGTTGTTACCATCCTGATGGCAACATTGAATTTTTAGGACGAGTTGATTTCCAGATCAAGATCCGGGGCCAGCGCATTGAAGTTGGAGAAATTGAGGCGGCTTTGACACAGCATCCCAATGTGAAAGCTGCGGTGGTTGCAGCAATTGGAGAACAGAACAAACAGCAGTTGGTAGCATACCTGGTTGCCGATCGAAAACCAAACCCTACTATTGAAGAAATTAGCGAATTTCTTAAAAAGAAGTTACCCAATTACATGATGCCATCAGCCTTTACATTCCTGGATGCTTTACCCCTTTCTGCTAATGGGAAAGTAGACCGCAATTCTATTCTGATTCAAGATAGTATTTTCCAAAAAGTAGAAGTTGCTTATGTCCCCCCAAAAAACGAAATTGAAAAAACAATTGCTACCGCTGTGCGAGAGATTTTGGGACTGGAAAAGGTAGGCATTAATGATAATTTCTTTGACTTGGGTGGAAATTCCTTACTTCTGACAAAATTTTACAGGAGGCTGGGAGATTTGTTGCCAGACATGGTACAATATATTGCATTAACTGATTTGTTTAGATACTCAACAATTAGTGCTTTAGCAAAGCATTTAAACCACAAATCAGTTTCCTCATTGCACGCTCCAAAAGCTGAAGCTGAAGAGAAATTCCAACAAGGAAAAAATCGCCTCCAACAAAGATTCCAAAAATCCAGATTGGTTAATAATTAGTTATCATTCATCATTCATTAGTCAATGACAATCAACCATGAACAAGATAAATGGATTAGAAATTGCGATCGTAGGTATGTCTGGAAAGTTTCCAGGTAGTAAAAGCATTGATGACTTTTGGGAGAATTTGAAAGCAGGAGTAAATTTAACTTCAACCTTTGCTAATTCAACACCAAGTAAATTAGGCGATCGCCAAACAAAAGTAGGCTCTGTTCTCGATGATGTAGAACAATTCGATGCTTCTTTCTTTGGCTTTAATCCTAGAGAAGCAGAAACGATGGACCCCCAACACAGAATGTTTTTAGAGTGTGCTTGGGAAGCGTTAGAAAATGCTGGGTATGACTCGGAAATCGAACAAAGGCCGATCGGTGTTTATGCAGGAACGGGAATTAGCACTTACTTGCTTTATAACCTTCATCCCAACCGAGAATTGATGGATTCTATGAGTTTCTTGCAAACTCTGGTTGGAGTCGATAAAGATTACGTTCCAACTCGCGTCTCCTACAAATTGAATCTGAAAGGGCCGAGTGTTAGTGTAGGAACAGCTTGTTCTAGTTCATTAGTGGCAGTTCATTTAGCTTGTCAAAGCTTATTAAGTGGCGAATGCGATATGGCTTTGGCGGCTGGTGTTGCTGTCAAAGTTCCTCAAAACGAACTAACACTATCTCCAGAAGGAATTATTTCTCCTGATGGCAAGTGTAGAGCTTTTGATGCGAAAGCAAACGGCACAATTGGCGGTAACGGAATAGGAGTGGTTGTTCTCAAGCGGTTGGATGATGCGATCGCGGATAGAGATTGCATTTATGCTGTTATTAAAGGATCGGCTATTAATAATGATGGTGGATTAAAAATTGGCTATACTGCTCCCAGTGAAGAGGGTCAAGCGAGAGTAATTCGAGCGGCTCAAATTATGGCAGAAGTTGAGCCAGAAACAATCAGTTATATAGAAGCTCACGGAACCGGAACTCCTTTAGGCGATCCGATCGAAATCGCTGCGCTGACACAAGCTTTTCGAGTCAATACTGATAAAAAATGTTATTGTGCGATCGGCTCGGTCAAAACAAATGTCGGGCATTTAGATGCTGCTGCTGGAATTACGGGTTTAATCAAAACAGTTCTATCACTCCACCACAAATTACTACCTCCCAGTATCAATTTCGAGACACCCAATCCGCAGATAGATTTTGAGAATAGTCCGTTTTATGTCAACAGTGAACTTTCGGAATGGAAAGCTAACGGTAATCCTCGCCGTGCTGGAGTGAGTTCTTTTGGGATTGGCGGTACTAATGCTCATCTAATTCTCGAAGAAGCTCCTACACCCGAAGCGTCTAGTCTTGCTGGCGCCAAACAATTATTAATACTTTCAGCCAAAACTAATTCGGGATTAGACACAGCTACCGCTAATTTAGTGAACTATTTAGAGCAGCATTCCGATGTCAATCTTGCCGATGTAGCTTACACTATGCAAGTTGGTCGTCGAGGATTTAATTATCGCCGGATGATTGTAGCAGACAACCTAGAGGATGCAGTAAAAAATCTCAAATCAGGCAATCCCCAAAGAGTATTTACTAATTTTATCGAATCAAACGATCGCCCCGTAGTTTTCATGTTTACAGGACAAGGATCGCAATATGTGAATATGGCGCGGGAACTTTATCAAAGCGAATCAATATTTCGAGAAGAGTGCAATCGCTGTTTTAAATTACTTCAATCCCATTTAGGGTTAGATTTGTGCTCGTTGATTTATCCAAGTAACGAAGGAACCGAAAAAGCAACCCAACAATTACAGCAAACTGCTATTACTCAACCAGCACTATTTGTTATTGAATATGCGATCGCTAAATTACTGATATCCTGGGGAGTACAACCCCAATCGATAATCGGTCACAGCATTGGCGAATATGTAGCAGCTTGTCTCGCTGGCGTGTTCTCTCTCGAAGATGCTTTGTCGCTGGTAGCTACTCGCGGAAAAATGATGCAGCAACTACCTTCGGGGACGATGATTTCCATCAGTTTATCGGCGGAAGAAGTACAATTATTTTTGAATGAAAATCTCTCTCTAGCAGCAAGTAATAGTCCATCTCTGAGTGTAGTTTCAGGAACGAGAGAAGCGGTAGAAAACCTCGAGCGGCAACTAGCAGAAAAGGGGATAGAATATCGCCAATTGCATACCTCTCATGCGTTTCATTCCGCAATGATGGATTCGATTATCAAACCGTTTTTGCTAGAACTTAAACAAGTAAAACTCAATCCTCCTCAAATTCCCTTGATCTCCAACCTTACTGGTACTTGGATTACCGCTGATGAAGCTACCGATCCAAATTATTGGGCGCGACATTTGCGCGAGCGCGTGCGATTTTCTGAAGGAATTTCCGAGTTAGTTAAAGATTCTCAACTCATTTTCCTCGAAGTTGGGCCTGGAAGAACATTAACTACGCTGACTAAACAGCAAGCATCCGAACGAATCGTACTTTCTTCGCTACCTCATCCCAAAGATAAAGAGTCAGATTCAGGATTTTCACTGAATACTCTGGGTAAACTTTGGCTAGCAGGAGTGCGGGTAGATTGGTCGGGATTTTATGCAGATGAAAAACGCGATCGCATCCCCCTACCAACTTATGCCTTTGAGCGCCAACGTTATTGGATCGATCCACCACAGGAATCAGCTAGTAATCGTCAAGTAGCATTGGAGCGAAAACCAGATATTGCAGATTGGTTTTATATTCCATCGTGGAAACGTTCTATTCTCTCAACGCCTAAATCGAATACCATACAAGTTGAGTCATGTTATCTGGTATTTATCGATGAATGCGGTTTGGGACTCGAATTATTGAAACGATTGGAACGGCAAAATCAAGAAGTGATTACCGTCAAAATCGGGTCAGAATTTGCAAAAATTGGGGAAGATGTTTATACTGTCAATCCTCAACAACCCGAGGACTACAAAGCTTTGGTTAAAGCACTTTTTGACCGAGAGAAGATTCCAAACACGATCGCGCATTTGTGGACTGTTACGGGCGAAACTCAAAAATATGGCTGGGAATGGATTGACAGATCGCAAGAAACAGGATTTTATAGTCTACTATTTCTGGCGCAAGCATTGGGGGAGAATAATTTAAATGATGAGTTGCAAATTGTGGTTATTTCTAATAACATACAAGAAGTAACTGGAGAGGAATTACTCTGTCCCGAAAAAGCAACTTTGCTGGGAACTGTGAAAGCGATCGCGCAAGAATATCCAAATATCAATTGTCGCAGCATTGATGTTGTGCTTCCAGCTTCTGGAAGTTGGTCAGAAAAACTCCTAGACCAACTATTGACAGAGATCGTAGCTGACAATCCAAAATCGAATGATGCGATCGTGGCTTACCGTGGGAATAATCGCTGGTTACAAACTTTTGAGCCAGTTCAACTAAATGAAGCGCTGGAAGAAACACCAGTTTTGAGGGAAGGAGGAGTTTATTTAATAACAGGTGGAATGGGGGGAATTGGTCTGGTTTTAGCAGAAAATTTGGCTAAAACTGTCAGAGCAAAACTGGTTTTAGTAGGACGTTCTGCGTTTCCCGATCGCAACGAGCGATCGCAATGGTTAGCTACTCACAATGAGCAAGATAGTGTCAGTCGTAAGATCCGCAAACTACTCGAAATAGAAGAGTCAGGTGCAGAGGTTTTAGTAGCTACCGCTGATGTTACTAATTTAGAACAAATGCAGGTTGCGATCGCTCTTGCTCAGAAACAATTCGGTCAGATAGATGGCGTGATTCACGCTGCTGGGGTTCCTGGAGGCGGTGTAATTCAACGCAAAACGCGGGAGGAAGCTGAACGTATTTTAGCTCCTAAAGTAACAGGTACTTTGGTGCTTGATTTTATACTCAAAGATGTCGAGTTAGATTTCTTTGTCTTGTTCTCTTCTCTCGCTTCGGTGATAGGCGGAGTTGGACAAGTAGATTATGCTGGAGCTAATGCTTTTATGGATGCTTTTTCTCACTATAAAAGCTCTACAAATAGCACGTTCACTACTTGTATTAACTGGGATGCTTGGCAAGAAGTGGGAATGGCAGCGTCAGCGATCGAGCAGTTCGGTATAACTCCCGATATTGCTCAAGAAAAATTAAGTTCGGTAGAACAGCCTTTGTTTGAAACAACAAAAAATGATATGATAAAGAGCGATCGGCACAACCAAAGTTCTGCAAGTTCGGAAAGCCAAAACGTCTCTTTAACTATCTCCTCTCCTAGCTTAGCAGGAAAGGAAAAATATAACGTATTAGCTCCTCCCAATCCCCAGTTACCTGCACAAGGATTCTCATCAAAAAAAATCCTCAAAGATGGATTATTACCCTCAGAAGGTCTCAAGGTTTTCAGACGGATTTTAGAGAGTAAATTGCCCCAAGTTTTAGTATCAACTCACGATTTTACAAGCTTAATCGAACGCGATAATTCGGATAGCCTACTAAATTTCTCAGAAACCGGACAAAAGACTAATTTATCCCAAGCAGCACACCCTCGACCAGAACTGAGTAATGCTTATATTGCTCCTCTCAACGAGATAGAAAAAACAATCGCTAACATTTGGCAAAAGTTTCTAGGTGTTAAGCAAGTGGGTATACATGACAACTTTTTTGAATTAGGCGGACATTCCTTATTAGCCACCCAAATTATTGCTCAGATGCGCCTAGCTATCGAGATGGATTTGCCGTTAAGCATCCTGTTTGATACACCGACTGTAGCCGAAATTTCCCAGTACATCGAGAAGATTCGTTTGACTACTCAACAATTCCAAGCGCCTGTTAACACCAAATTAGATGACAGAACGGAGATCGAATTATGAAACTATCTATTGATGAATTTTTATTCAACCTCAGCGAACTCGGTATCAAACTTTGGGTAGATAACGCTCGCCTGCGCTGCAATGCTCCCAAGGAAATTTTGACAGATTCATTGCGCGAACAATTGAGCGAGCGCAAAACTGAAATCTTGGCATTTCTCAATAAATTTAGCGAACATTCTAGTATTCAAGACCAAACATTGCCTTTAATTTCACCAGACCTAAAAAATCGGTATCAGCCTTTCCCGCTCAACGATATGCAGCAGGCTTACTGGATCGGCAGAACGGATTCTTTTGATATGGGGAATGTGTCCATCCACAGCTATACAGAAATCGAGATTACCGATCTAAATATAGACCGACTAAACTTAGCTTGGCAGAAGTTAATTAACCGTCACGATATGTTGCGAGCGATCGTTTTGCCAGATGGACAGCAGCAAATTTTGCCGCAAGTACCGCCTTATGAAATTCAGGTATTAGATCTGCGGGGAAAAGACGCTGACGCTGTAGCTTTTCAAATAGAAATAATTCGCGATCGCCTCTCGCACCAAATGTTACCTCTCGAACAGTGGCCTCAATTTGAAATCATCGCATCTCATTTAGATGGAAATAGCAGCAGGCTTTATATTAGCATCGATGGCTGGTGTCTTGATGGTAGAAGTTTGCAGCTTTTATTCCGAGAGTTAAAAGAACTCTACGAATATCCGGATCGCTTCCTCCCAACCTTAGAACTTTCATTCCGAGACTACGTTCTAGCTGTGGTAGATCTCGAAAATTCACCTCTCTATCAAAAATGTTTAAAGTATTGGCTATCTCGTATCCCTACATTGCCACCAGCACCGGAATTACCCCTGGCACAAAATCCCAGCAATCTCAAAAACCCTCGATTTGTTAGTCTAAAATACAAATTAGAACCTCAAACGGTACAAAGGCTAACAAATAGAGCCGCTAAAGGAAGTTTAACCTTAGCTGGAACCTTGCTTGCTGTCTATGCAGAAGTGATAGGACGGTGGAGTAAGAACCAGAAATTTACTATCAATGTGCCGCGATTCAATCGCCTACCATTACATCCTCAAGTCAACGACATTATGGGAGAATTAGTATCATTTACTCTTCTAGAAATAGACAACTCAGGAAAGGAATCATTTGAAGCGCGATCGCAGCACATTCAGTCGCAACTTTGGCAGGATTTAGAACACGACTATGTAACTGGAGTGCGAGTCCTGCGCGAATTAGCTAAAGTTCAAGGCAAGGCGGGAGGAGCCACAATGCCGATCGTATTTACGACAACTCCTCAAAATGTGGATGGTAGTAATGCGATCGGAGATATACCTCTGGGAAAAGTGGTTTATAACGTCTACCAAACCCCGCAAATTTGGATAGATAATATTTATTTTGTGGAGTCGGATGGCTCTTTAACCTACACTTGGCAAGTCGTTGACGAACTATTCCCAGCAGGGATGATAAATGATATGTTCGACGCAGCTTGTAGTCTCCTGCAACGCTTAGCTGATGAAGAAAATACTTGGCAAGAAACAGCGCCACAATTAATACCATCCGCACAATTAGAACAACGCGCAGCCATCAACAATACTGCGGCTGAAATATCAGATACGTTACTTCACAGTTTGTTTGCAACTCAAGTTAAACAGCGACCGGAAAAAACGGCTGTGGTAACTTCCACTAGCAGCTTAACCTACCAGGAATTATTCGATCGCTCCAATCAAGTCGGTCATCGACTGCGCCAATTAGGAGTTCTTCCCGATCGGTTAGTCGCCATAGTAATGGACAAAGGATGGGAACAAATTGTTGCAGTTATGGGTATTTTAGCTGCCGGTGCTGCTTACGTTCCCATTGACCCAGGATTGCCTGAAGAACGCTTGTTTTATCTCTTAGAAAACAGCCAAGTTGAAATTGTTTTGACTCAATCTCGGTTAAAAGAAAAACTTGCTGGCTGTGAAGGAATTCAACTACTATGTTTAGATAATGAAGACTTAGTACAAGAAAGCAAAGAAGCATTAGATCCAGTTCAAAAACCAGACGATTTAGCTTATGTAATTTACACCTCTGGTTCCACAGGCAAACCCAAAGGCGTGATGATTACTCATCGCAACGTGGTGAATGTGGTTATCCACACCAATAGACGCTTTAATGTCAGTTACCAAGACTCTATCCTAGCTGTAACCGCGCTCAATCACGACTTATCTGTTTACGACATTTTTGGAATTTTAAGTGCTGGCGGTAGCATTGTTATGCCAGATGCTGAAGCTGTCAAAGATCCATCGCACTGGGTAGATTTGATGGTGCGAGAAAAAGTGACTTTATGGAATTCAGTCCCGGCGATGATGGAGATGTTAGTTAGTTATGTTGAACACCAATCGGCAACTATTCCTTTAAGTTTGCGTTTGGCAATTTTAGGTGGAGATTGGCTACCGACTTCTTTGCCCGCTCGACTAAAATCTTTACTGCCAAATATCCAAATCCTCAGTATTGGCGGCCCGACTGAAACTACAATTTGGAACATCGGTTATCTCATAGAAGAATTCGATCCAAACTGGAAGAGTATTCCTTACGGTCAACCGATGGTTAACGCCAAATATTACATTTTGAACGAATCTTTAGAAGATTGTCCGGTGTGGGTTCCCGGTCAAATGTACTGCGCTGGCGTACAATTAGCCAAAGGTTACTGGCAGGATGAAGAAAAGACTAAAGCTAATTTCATCACTCATCCGCGCACGGGAGAACGGATTTACCGCACGGGAGATTTAGGTCGCTATTTACCAGATAGCAACATTGAGTTTTTAGGACGAGTAGACTTTCAAATTAAGATTCGAGGACAGCGCATTGAAACCGGAGAAATCGAAGCAGCATTAACCCAACATCCCAATGTAAAAGCTTCTGTAGTTACAGTTGTGGGTAACGAGTCTAACCAACAGCGCTTGGTGGCTTACATCGTTCCCAAACATAAAATTTCTACCGACGAAAATAAGCTGGCTGAAGCTTATGAACCTGGTCAACTTGAAGGAGTGTTAATCGATCCTGTAGAACGCATTGAATTTAAGTTCAAACAACTAGGATTGCGACAGCTTCAACCCACTCAAACCAGTATTGAGTTGCCAAAACCTGAGTTTGATGAAATTATGAACCAGGCTTATTTGCAGCGTCAGAGTTATCGGCAATTTTTAGATAGAGCCATTTCTTTGAAACAGTTAGGTGAGTTTTTAAGTTGCCTGCTACCAATAACGCTGGATAGTTCCCCGTTACCTAAATATCGCTATGCTTCCGCTGGTGGTCTCTACCCCGTGCAGGCATATTTGTATATTAAGCCCAACCGAGTGGAAGGGTTAGAAAGTGGATTTTACTATTACAATCCTACTTACCACCGTTTGGTGTTTCTGAGTGCTGGTAGTGAAATTAACAGCAGGATATATCAAAAAAATCACCTAATTTTTGAGGAATCGGCTTTTTCTCTATTTCTAATTGGTCAACTGAGTGCGATAGCTCCGATGTATGGAGAAGTAACGCGAGATTTTTGTATGTTGGAAGCGGGTTATATCAGTCAGTTACTGATGGAAACCGCGCCAAAATATGAAATTGGTTTGTGTCCTATAGGTTCGATAGAATTTGAACAATTGCGAGATTTATTTGCACTCGAATCCAGTCAAATTTTACTTCACAACATGGTAGGCGGAGCAATAGATCCAAATTGGACTAAGCAGTGGTTGGAGGAAAAACTTGCAACATTTCAGAATCATCAGTCAGAATCACTAAATGATGAGTTACGCGATTTCTTACAGCAGAAACTTCCCGAATATATGGTGCCTTCTGCTTATGTGCTACTAGACGCTTTACCATTAACACGGAATGGTAAGATCGATCGCCTTGCCTTGTCTGCGCTAGAAAGTCTGCTTCCCGAGCAGAGTGCGGCTTACGTTGAGCCAGTTACAGATTCCGAACAACTAATTGCAGGGGTTTGGCAACAGGTACTTCAACTCGAAAAAGTGGGAATTCATGACAATTTCTTTGAGTTGGGGGGTAATTCGTTACTCATGGTCAAGACACAACTCAAATTGCAAGAAATATTGGGTAAAAAAATACCGATAGTTGATATGTTTAAAGCCCCAACTATTTCTTCTTTGCTCAAATATTTAAATCAAAATGAAACTACAAAAACCTCGACCGAACAAGGTCAAGAGCGAGGCTCAATACGGAGCGACCGCCAAACGTTACGAGGTCAACAACAACAATCAAGACAGAAGCATCGGGGGAAGAAATTTTAGATTTTGAAGTTGGGATTTTAAATTACTAACTAATTGTCAATAATCAAAGGAGTTTGAATTAGATGAGCGCAGTGGATTTACAGAATGATATGAATGGGTCGGAAATAGCCATTATCGGAATGGCAGGTCGTTTCCCTGGCGCAAAAGATATCGAGGTTTTCTGGCATAATCTGCGAGACGGTGTAGAGTCAATTGCATTTTTTTCATATGAAGAACTACTCTCTTCAGGTGTAGACTCAACTTTGTTGAACAACCCTAATTACGTCAAAGCTAATGCCGTCCTGTCAGACGCAGATCGATTTGACGCTGAGTTCTTCGGCTTCAGTCCGAAAGAAGCTGAAATTTTAGATCCGCAACATCGATTATTTCTGGAATCTGCTTGGGAAGCACTCGAAAATGCAGGTTACGATTCGGAAACTTACCAAGGTTCGATCGGTGTATATGCGGGTGTAGAAACTAACACTTATCTGCTCAACAATATC
The DNA here is from genome assembly GCF_036701115.1 of Microcoleus sp. Pol1C5. NCBI lineage: Bacteria > Bacillati > Cyanobacteriota > Cyanophyceae > Oscillatoriales > Microcoleaceae > Microcoleus > Microcoleus sp. Pol1C5. Next base: position 153,604 of record NZ_JAUBQE010000006.1, read on the forward strand.
TATCCTAATTTTGGTCTATCAGATTTACAAACGCTGCTAGGAAATGATAAAGATTATCTATCTTCCAGAGTTTCTTATAAGTTGAACCTCAAAGGGCCGAGTGTCAGCGTTCAAACCGCCTGTTCTACTTCACTGGTGGCTATTCATATCGCTTGCCAAAGTTTATTGAATGGCGAATGCGATATATCTTTGGCTGGTGGTGTTGCAGTTCGCGTTCCACAGAAGGTTGGGTATTTGTCTCAAGAGGGATTTGCTTCTCCCGACGGACATTGCCGATCCTTTGATGCTAAAGCGCGGGGAAGTATTTTCGGTAGCGGTGTAGGAGTGGTGGTTCTCAAGCGATTAACAGATGCGATCGCAGATGGAGATTCCATTCAAGCAATTATCAAAGGTTCGGCAATTAATAATGACGGCGCGTTGAAAGCTGGTTATACTGCTCCCAGTCCAGATGGTCAATCAGCCGTGATTTCTGAAGCTCAAGCGATCGCGGGAATTGAACCTGAAACAATAAATTATATTGAAGCTCACGGAAGCGGAACACCTTTAGGAGATCCGATCGAAATTGCCGCGCTGACTCAAGTTTTTCAAAGTCGTACTGCTCAAAAAGCTTTCTGTGCAGTTGGTTCCGTTAAAACTAATTTCGGACATCTCGGTGCTGCTGCTGGCGTAGCAGGTTTAATTAAAACAGTTTTAGCTATCAAACATCAATTAATTCCACCGAGTTTGCATTTTGAAGAACCAAATTCCAAGATTGATTTTGCTAACAGTCCGTTTTACGTCAATACCAAACTTTTACCGTGGGAAACGCACCAAAATCCTCGCCGTGCTGGGGTTAGTTCTTTAGGAATTGGAGGGACGAATGCTCATGTAATTCTCGAAGAAGCGCCGCCTGCTCAAACTTCTGAAACCTCTCGTACTTGGCAATTACTAATGTTATCTGCCAAAACTAACTCGGCTTTGGAAACGGCGACGGCAAATTTAGCCCAACATTTACAACAGCATCCCGACCTCAACTTAGCTGATGTCGCTTACACCTTGCAAGTTGGCCGTCGATCTTTTGAGCATCGCCGAACGGTGGTGTGCAAAGATATTCAAGATGCGATCGCTGCGCTTCAAAATCCCAAACGAGTTCTCAATAATATTCAGGATGGAATCGAACGTCCCGTCGCTTTTATGTTTACAGGACTGGGAACTCAATATGTCAACATGGGTTGGGAATTATACCAAGTTGAACCGACATTTCAACAGACAGTCGATCGCTGTTGCGAAATCCTCCAACCTCTGCTGGGTTTGGATCTGCGAGATGTAATGTATGGCGATCGCAACGCTCCGCAAACCGCCTCTCCATCAGGTTTAGATCTGCGAAAAATGCTCGGTCGCGGCGAACAACAGGCGGATGAAACAACTCAAAAACTGAATCAAACTTGTCTCACCCAACCCGCTATTTTTGTTATTGAATATGCTTTAGCTAAGTTGTGGATTTCCTGGGGAATTCATCCTGTAGCGACCATCGGTTACAGCATCGGTGAATATGTCGCCGCAACGCTAGCAGAAGTGTTATCTCTGGAAGATGCACTGACTCTCGTCGCCAAAAGAGCGCAGATGATTCAAGAGTTACCAAATGGAGCCATGTTAGCGGTTCCTTTGGGTGAGGAAAAGGTGCGTCCTTTGCTGAATAAAAACCTCTCTTTATCTGCAATTAATGGTTCGGCTTTTTGCGTAGTAGCGGGAACGACAAACGCTGTAGATGAATTGGCTGCTCAACTAACTGAAAAAGGTTTAGCTTGTCGGCGCTTGCAAAGTTCTCATGCTTTTCATTCTCAGATGATGGAAGCGATCGCTGAATCTTTCACCGAATTAGTGAAAACCGTCAATCTTCAAGCACCAAAGATTCCTTATATATCAAACGTCACTGGAACTTGGATTACCGTCGAACAAGCTACCGATCCTAATTATTGGACGAAGCATTTGTGTCAACCCGTGTTATTTGCTGATGGGATGCAAGAGTTGTGGAAAAAGCACAAACCGATTCTATTAGAAGTTGGGCCGGGACAGACCTTGTGTAGCTTAGGATTACAGTGTTTAGAAAATGTTGCGATCGCGGATAAAGTCGCGTTAGCTTCGCTGCGAGATGCTTACAATCAACAGTCTGATTTGGCTTTCTTGTTCAACACTTTGGGTCAGCTTTGGCTTTCAGGAATCAAGATAGATTGGTCGGGATTTTATACCCACGATCGCCATAATCGGATTCCGTTACCGACTTATCCGTTCGAGCGTCAGCGTTACTGGATTGAACCTCCCAAAAATACGCCAAATCTCCATCACGTTCGGAAAGATTTAGAACACAAACTTGATATTTCCGATTGGTTTTATATTCCATCTTGGAAACAATCTCCGTTATCGATCTCGTTGCAAACCGATAAATTGATTGCTCAAAAACAATCGTGGCTGGTGTTTATCGATCGCTGTGGGGTAGGCTCTCAACTCGTAGAAAGACTTGAGCGCCAGAATCAAGATGTAATAATGGTAAGAAGTGGCGAGCAATTCGATAAGATAGGCGATCGCGAATACACGATTAACCCTGAAAAGAAAGAAGATTATGATACTTTATTGAATGAGATTCAAAGCTTGGGTGAACTTCCGCAAAATATTGCTCATTTATGGAACGTAACACCGAGCGATCGCATCCCTAAAAGACTTGATGAGTTTGATAACTTTCAAAAGTTTGGTTTCTATAGTTTGCTGTTTTTGGCAAAAGCACTGGGAGAACGTAATCTGACTGACTCTCTGCAACTTTATGCGATTTCCAATAATATGCAGGAGGTATTTGACGAAGAGGAGTTGTATCCTGAAAAAGCGACGAGTTTAGGAATATGCAAAGTAATTTCCCAGGAATATTCAAACCTTACCTGTCGTAGCATTGACATCACGCTTCCCGGAACGGAAACTCGGAAATGGCAGCAATTAATAAACCAATTGTTAGTAGAATTGACTGCGGAAACTCCCGATCGCGTTATCGCTTATCGCGGCAATCATCGCTGGGTACAAGACTTTAAAGCTGTACCTATGAAAAGTCAAACTCTACCTACAGTTAGATTACGGAAAGGAGGAGTATATGTAATCACAGGAGGATTGGGAAAACTCGGACTAATTGTAGCAGAATACTTGGCAAAAACCGCCCAAGCTAAGTTAGTATTAATTGGTCGCTCGGAATTACCCTCAAAAGCTGAATGGCAACATGACGAACAAAACAGATTGAAGGTTGAAAAGGTTAAGTTTTTAGAAAAATTGGGCGCAGAAATTCTCACGATCAAAGCAGATGTTTCCAACTTTGAACAAATGCAAGCGATGGTGAATCAGGTACGCGATCGATTTGGTAAAATTAATGGAGTAATTCACGCCGCCGGAACTGCCAGTGCCAGTTTTATTCAGCAGAAAAATCCCGAAGCAGCCAAAAGTGTTTTTGCACCTAAAGTGAAAGGAACATTAGTAATAAATGAGGTGTTGAAGGATGAAAAGCTAGATTTTTTAGTTCTATTTTCTTCAATTTCTTCAATTGTTGGTGGATTAGGTCAGGCCGATTACTGTGCAGCAAGTTCTTTTCTCGATGCTTTTGCCCATTATAATTTTTTCAGGCGCGAAATGCTGACAGTTTCTATTAATTGGGATGGTTGGCAAGAAAATAACTTGCAAGATGAATGGCTTTCATCATTGCCTCCAGAAGTACAACTTCAGATTAAGCAGGCGCGAGAGAAATACAGCATTACCTCTCAAGAAGGTGTAAAAGCGTTAGACTATATTTTGTCTAATACATTTCCTCAAGTCATTGTCTCAACGCGAAATCTTCAAACTGTTATCGAACACGACCAGATTTCAACGCTAGCAAATGTACTGGAAAAGTTAGAAACTTCTCGTACCAAATCAACGCACAAACGACCGCTTCTAAAAACTGCCTACGTCGAACCTAGCAATGATACTGAGTACAGAATTGCTGGCATTTATCAAGAGTTGCTGGGAATCGATCGCGTAGGCATAAATGACAGCTTTTTCGACTTAGGCGGTAACTCTTTGATCGGGATTCAGTTAATTTCTCGGCTTCGCCAAGACTTCCAGATAGAACTATCTATTCCTTCCCTTTTTCAGTCACCATCTGTAGCTGAATTAGCTTTTGTTATTGAGGAAATCATCATCAACGAATTAGAGAGATTAACTGAAGATGAAGTTCGCGAACTTGTACCAGTTAATTCCATGATATGACCAATGACCAATGACCAATGACCAATGGATTAAGTATGAACATTCAAACAGTCGGTGTAATCGGAGCAGGTGTTATGGGAGTTGGGGTAGCGCAAAATCTAGCCCAAACCGGACATCATGCGGTGCTTTTAGATATTTCAGATGATATTCTGGAACGAGCGAAACAGGAAATCAAAAATAATATCCGTTTTCAAGGGTTTTTCAACAAAAATGAGAAAGCCGATAGTCCAAATGATATTTTGGATAAAATTACTTTTTCCAGTAACTATCAGTTACTCGAAAAAGCGGAGTTCGTAGTTGAAAATGTTACTGAAAAATGGGATATTAAAAAGGAGGTATACAGTAAAATAGACGCGATTTGCCCGCCAGAAACTATTTTTGCCGCCAACACATCCGCCATTTCCATTACTCGGATCGCTTCTGCTACCAAGAGGGCCGATCGAGTGATTGGCATTCATTTCATGAACCCAGTACCGATGAAGCCGATGGTGGAAATGATTCGCGGATATCATACTTCTGAGCCGACGATCCAAACCGCAAATGAATTATTAACTCAGATGGGAAAAGAATCTATCTTAGTTAACGATTCACCTGGTTTTGTTTCCAATCGGGTGCTAATGTTAACCGTTAACGAAGCAATATTTCTGCTGCAAGATGGAGTAGCTTCAGCCGAACAGGTTGATAAAATTTTTAAATCCTGTTTCGGTCACAAAATGGGGCCATTAGAAACAGCAGATTTAATCGGTTTAGATACAATTCTTTTCTCGATCGAAGTCTTGTACGAAAGCTTCAATGACAGTAAATATCGCCCCTGTCCTTTACTCAAAAAAATGGTAGATGCTGGATTGCACGGGCGAAAAAGCGGAAAAGGTTTCTATACCTACAATCATTAGTCATTATAAATTACAGAACATGAAAGCAGCTAAAGACAAAATCAAAAAATTTCTTTCTCAGTTTTTCGGCAACTATGACTTGCAGGATGATGAAGACATCTTTGCTTTGGGATTCGTCAATTCCATGTTTGCCATGCAATTGGTGTTGTTTATAGAAAAAGAGTTTGAAATCACGATCGAAAACGAAGACCTGGAATTTGCCAATTTCAGGAGTATCAACTCTATGGTGTCGTTAGTAGAACGGAAAACTACCGTACTGGCGAAAGAGTAAAAAAATTGGGATTTAATGTCAAAATTTGGAGTAATTAAGTGATACAATGAAACTAGAATTAAGTTTTCAGCAAAAAGACAATCAATCCACTTTTAGAGCTTTCGTAGATGAAGAAATAGTTCCTCATGCCGATCGCATCGATCGCGAAGAAAGAACGCCGCCCGAAATCATCCACAAGTTAGCTCAAAAAGGATATTTAGGAGCTGTCTTACCCAAAGATTGGGGCGGTATGGGCATAGATGCGATCGCCTACGGTCTCCTAAACGAGGAAATCGGACGGGGATGTTCTTCGCTAAGGTGTTTGCTAACAGTTCATTCTATGGTCGCTCATGCTATTCTCAAATGGGGAAGTAAATTTCAAAAAGAGCATTGGCTGACTAAATTAGCATCCGGCGATGTGATCGCAGCCTTCGCATTGAGCGAACCTAACGTAGGTAGCGATGCCAAAGCCGTAGAGACGACAGCAACACTTTCTGGCAACTCTTATATCTTAAACGGGCAAAAAAAATGGATTACTTACGGACAAATTGCCGATGTTTTCTTAGTTTTTGCCAAGTGGGAAGGTAAACCCTCTGCTTTTTTAGTGGAAAAAAACAGTCCGGGACTCTCCATTAAACCAATTTTTGGAATGTTAGGTGTCAGAGGTTCGATGTTAGCAGAACTGCACCTAAATAATTGTCGAATTCCCCAAGAAAATCTAGTATGCAGGCAAGGTTTTGGTTTCTCTCACGTAGCATCTTCTGCACTTGATTTGGGACGATACAGTGTCGCCTGCGGTTGTGTAGGAATCGCTCAAGCTTGCTTAGAAGCCTGCATTGAATATACAAGTAAACGCAAGCAATTTGATGTTTATCTCAAAGAGCATCAACTAATTCGACAAATGATTACTGAGGCGATCGCGAATATCAAAGCCGCCAGATTACTATGTTATCAAGCAGGTTATCTCAAAGATATTGGCGACCCCAACTCAATTATGGAAACCTCGATAGCCAAATATTTTGCTTCTACGATCGCAACCAAAGTAGCCAATGATGCCGTCCAAATTCACGGGGGAAATGGTTGCAGCAACGAATACCCAGTTCAACGGTATTTACGGGATGCAAAAATCATGGAAATCATCGAAGGTACTACCCAAATTCAACAAATAACCATCGCTGAGTACGGTTATCAGGAATATAAATTCTCACAAAATCGCAGTTCAATAGCTCAAGAATTAGTAGCAAGGACGTGAAAAAATGATTAGTTTAAATTCTGCGCCAACGGACAACAAAAAAGAAAAAACACGCTCCATCAAATGTGTCGTTTGGGATTTAGATAACACCATTTGGAACGGCATATTGTTAGAAGGAGATCGAGTTTGCTTGCGACCCGATATACTCGACATCATCAAAACTTTGGATAGTCGCGGAATCTTACAATCCATCGCTAGCAAGAATGAATATAGTAGTGCGATCGAGAAACTTGAAGAACTAGGATTGCGCGAGTATTTTATCTATCCTCAGATCCATTGGAATTCTAAGGTTTCTTCGATTAAAGAAATTGCAAAATCAATTAATATTGGCACGGATGCGATCGCTTTCGTTGACGACCAAATTTTTGAACTCGAAGAAGTAAATTTTTCACTTCCTGAAGTCCTTTGTATTAATGTCGATCGCCTAGAAGATCTACTAGAAATGCCAGAAATGAATCCTCGTTTCATCACAGAGGATTCTCAAAAAAGAAGGCAGATGTATATCAGCGATATCCAGCGAAATCAAGCTGAATCAGAATTCATCGGTTCGCAAGAAGAATTCTTAGCTACCCTAAATATGCACTTGACAATTTCTTCAGCTAAAGAAGAAGATTTACAGCGAGCCGAAGAACTAACAGTACGCACCAATCAACTAAACACAACAGGTTATACATATTCCTATGACGAACTGAGTATATTTAGTCGCTCGGATAAACACAAACTGCTAATCGCCAGTTTAAATGATAAGTATGGAAATTATGGGAAAATCGGCTTAGCTCTGGTCGAATATTCCGACAGCTTCTGGACTCTAAAACTCTTCCTGATGTCTTGTCGCGTCATGTCTAGAGGTGTCGGCACAGTTATGCTAAATTATCTGCTCGAACTCGCTAAAGACAATAACGTTCGATTGCGTGCAGAATTCCTTTCAAACAATCGAAATCGAATGATGTACATCGCTTATAAATTTTCTGGATTCAAAGAAATAGACAACAACGGCGCTCTGGTAATTCTCGAAAACGATCTAAAAACAATTCAACCTTACCCCAAGTATATGAACATCGAAATCATCAATTAGAAAAATCAACATTCATCTGCGGTCAAAAAAGTATACCAGGAGATTATAAAAAATGGATTTAAACAAACAACAAATACTAGCAAGACGCTATCAACTTTCCCCCAGCAAACAAGCACTTCTCGCCAAACGGTTGCGGGGTGAAATTCAGTCTAATTCCCCCATAAACCTTATTCCCAGACGCGACAGTACCGACTCTGCACCGCTATCCTTTCCTCAACAAAGGCTGTGGTTACTCCAACAAATCGATCGCGACAATTCTGCTTACAACGAACACGGAGCAATACAACTGACAGGTTCACTTAATGTAGCAGCACTAGAGCGCAGTCTAAACGAAATTATAGAACGGCACGAATCCCTGCGAACTACTTTCAAAATGATTGAAGGACAACCAGTCCAAATCATTTGTCCATCTCTAACTATAAAGTTACCAACAGTCAATTTATCCGACTTGCCTTTATCAGAACAAAAAAACCAAATCCAGCGAGTTGCGCTAGAACAAACCCAATCACCCTTTGACTTAGCTCAAGGGCCATTATTGCGTTGGATGCTATTACAAATTGGTCAACAAGACTACGTGCTGCTAGTTACCATGCACCACATTATTTATGATGGCTGGTCTTATGGCGTACTGATGCGCGAATTAGCAGCACTTTACGAAGCATTTTCTAATAGCAAATCATCCCCTCTTAGCGAATTACCCATCCAGTATGCCGACTTTGCTTTATGGCAGCAACAGTCCCTAAAAGGAGAGGCGCTGGAAACACAAATCGCCTATTGGAAGCAGCAGTTGGGTAAAACTCCTCCCGTGCTACAATTACCAACAGATTATCCTCGACCAGCCGTACAAACCTTCAGAGGTGCGAGGAAAAGCTTCTCTCTGACGGCGGAATTAACTAAAGCGCTCAAAGCGCTAAGTCAGAACGAAAATGCGACTTTTTTCATGACCTTGTTAGCAGCTTTCAAAATCTTGCTCTATCGCTACACAGGAATTGAAGATATCGCGATCGGTTCCCCCATTGCTAACCGCAACATGAGCGAAATAGAACAATTAATTGGTTGTTTTGTTAATACTTTAGTGCTGCGAACTGACTTATCTGGCAATCCTACTTTTCGGGAATTGTTAAGTCGAGTACGTCAAGTGTGTGTAGGAGCATACGCTCATTGCGATGTGCCATTTGAAAAGTTGGTAGAGACACTGCAACCGCAACGATCTTTGAGTTACACGCCTTTATTTCAGGTAATGTTTGCACTTCAAAATACTCCAATGCCAGCGTTAGAGTTATCGGGGTTGACCGTAAGTAGCCTAGAGAGCAACAACAATACTGCGAAATTTGATTTGAGTTTGTATATCGAAGAAAGAGGAGAAGAACCGATCGCAACTATAGAATATAATACAGACATATTCGAGGCAGCTACGATCGCCAGAACCAGCGAGCATTTCCAGCAGTTACTCGCAGGAATTGTCGCCAATCCCGATCGGCGAGTGAATGAATTACCACTATTAACATCATCTGAAAAACAGCAGTTGTTAGATTGGAGTTGCACTCAAACAGATTACCCCAAAGATGTTTGTATTCACCAGCTATTTGAAGCGCAAGTAGAAAAAAGTCCAGATGCTGTAGCGATCGTATTTGAAGATCGACAGCTAACGTATCAAGAATTAAATCAACAAGCCGATAGATTGGCGGATTATCTGAGACAGTTAGGAGTGCGATCGGAAGTTTTGGTAGGAATTTGTGTAGAGCGATCGATCGAAATGGTAGTCGGACTTTTAGGCATTCTCAAGGCTGGTGGAGCTTACGTACCGTTAGATCCCGCCTATCCCCAAGAGCGTCTGGCTTTCATATTATCTGACGCTCAAGTTTCAGTATTATTAACTCGCGAAACTTTAATTAAAGAACTACCAGCTTTGAGTGCAAACGTAACTCCAGTAGTTGTTTATTTCGATCGCGAATGGGACACGAGCTCTAATCCAAAATCCAAAATCCAAAATCCAAAATTGTCTGACCACCTCGCCTACGTCCTCTACACTTCAGGTTCTACCGGGACACCCAAAGGCGTACTGGGTCGTCATCGCAGCGCGGTTAATCGCTTGAATTGGAATCCTTATCCTTTTGAACAAGGAGAGATTTGCTGTCAAAAAACATCATTAAATTTTATAGATTCAGTTTGGGAAATTTTTGCCCCATTGCTGCACGGACTGCGAACTGTAATCATTTCTGATGAAATAGTAAAAGACCCTTATCGGTTGGTTAAAACTTTATCTCAGCAACAGATTACGCGCCTTGTGTTAGTCCCATCATTGTTGCGCGTGTTATTAGAAACTTTTCCCGATTTACAAAGCCGACTTCCCAAACTCAAGTATTGGGTTAGCAGTGGAGAAACTTTATCCGTGGAACTATGTCAGCGCTTCCAAGAAAGGATGCCTCAAAGTATTTTAATTAACCTTTATGGCTCCTCCGAAGTATCCGCAGATGTGACTTGGTACGAGACGAGCAAAAACCAATCTCTTTCTTCAATTCCGATCGGTCGTCCCATTTCCAATATGCAAGTATACGTGCTGGACGCGCACCTGCAACCCGTTCCGATCGGCGTTCCCGGCGAACTTTGTATTGGCGGCGATGGTTTAGCACGAGGCTATCTCAATCGCCCAGAACTAACAGCCGAAAAGTTTATTCCCAATCCTTTTAGCAGTGAAGATGGCGCTTATCTTTATCGGAGTGGAGACATCGGTCGTTATCGATTTAATGGGGAGATTGAGTATTTGGGACGTAGCGATCGCCAAATCAAACTTCGCGGTTTTCGCATTGAATTAGGGGAGATTGAAAATGTACTTAACCAACATCCAGCAGTAAAGCAAGCTGTGGTTATTCTTAGAGAAGATGAAGTAGATAAGAAGCGCTTAGTTGCTTATATTGTCTCAGATAATATGAGCCTTGAACTACGCAGTTTTGTAACAGAAAAGTTGCCAGATTATATGGTGCCATCAGTTTTTGTACAGTTGGAGGCATTACCTTTAACACCTAACGGTAAAGTAGACTATCGCGCCCTACCAGTCCCGGAAAATCGCCGTGATTTGAAACTGGATTACGTGATGCCTCAAACTGAAGCAGAGCAACTGATTGCTGAGGTTTGGCAAGAGATATTGCAATTGGAAAAAGTGGGTATTAATGATAACTTTTTTGAAATAGGCGGGCATTCTTTACTTTTGGTGAAGGTGCAAGCAAAATTGCATGATGTATTCGATCGCGATATTTCTGCAATCGAATTATTTAAGTACCCTAGTATAAAAATGTTGGCGGAATATTTGACTCGAAAACACGATGGGGAGCAACCGATGTTTGAAGAAGTTAATCGCTATGTCAGAAAGCAGGAAGAAGCGGTAGCCAGACAAAAAGAAATGTTTAAACAAGCTAGGAATCGGTAATATAAATATTTTGTTTACCATATAAAAGACAAATGAACACAGATATAGATGGATTGTTAGGAGAAATGCAAATAGATAAATGGGAAGGAGAAAGTGTGTTAGAACCAATTGCTATTATTGGAATGGCTGGTCGTTTTCCTGGGGCTAAAAATGTTGATGAGTTTTGGCGAAATTTGTGTGATGGAGTGGAGTCTATTTCATCGTTTAGTGATGAAGAATTGATGGATGAGGGGATAGAAGGGAGTTCGCTAAATGACTCGAACTATGTGAAAGCTGGGTTCGTATTGGATGATATCGATATGTTTGATGCTTCGTTTTTTGGTATGCTGGCAAAAGAAGCTGAAATTACAGATCCGCAACATCGTCTTTTCTTAGAGTGTGCTTGGGAAGCTTTGGAAAATGCGGGGTATGACCCGGAACGATACGCAGGTTTGGCTGGTGTTTATGCGGGTGCTAACCTGAGTACGTACCTGCTGAATAATATTATTTCTAATCGGGATTTATTGCAATCATTGGGTTATTTACCGATTGGAATTGGCAATAATCAAGATTTTTTAGCGACTCGAATTTCTTATAAATTGAATTTGCAAGGACCGAGTATTAATGTTAATACGGCTTGTTCTACATCATTAGTTGCCGTTCATTCGGCTTGTCGGGGATTGTTGAGTTACGAATGCGATTTAGCTCTAGCTGGTGGTGTTTCAATTCAAGTTCCTCAAAAACAAGGTTATTTTTATCAAGAAAGTGGGATATTTTCTCCCGATGCTCGCACTCGTGCTTTTGATGCCAAAGCAGGAGGAACTACTTTTGGCAATGGGCTGGGTATTGTTGTGCTTAAAAGATTAGAAGATGCTTTGGCGGATGGTGATCGCATTTATGCGGTTATTAAAGGTTCAGCTATTAATAATGATGGTTCGGCGAAAGTTAGCTATACAGCACCCAGTGTGTCGGGTCAAGCTAAGGTAATTGCTCAGGCGCAAGCGATCGCTCATTTCGCTCCTGAAACCATCACCTATATCGAAACTCACGGAACTGGTACTTCTTTGGGAGATCCGATCGAAATTAGAGCCCTGCAAGAAGTGTTTGAATCGCAAACTAAGAAAAAGGGTTTTTGTGCGATCGGGTCTGTAAAAACTAATGTCAGTCATTTGAATACAGCCGCCGGAATAACGGGATTAATCAAAACAATTTTGGCGCTAAAACATCAGAAAATACCAGCCAGTTTGCACTTTGAAAAACCCAATCCCGAAATTGATTTTTCCAATAGTCCGTTTTATGTCAATACCACCCTCCGTGAATGGAAAACAGAGGGAATGCCACGTCGTGCGGGAGTCAGTTCTTTCGGAATTGGCGGTACTAATGCTCATGTTGTTTTGGAAGAAGCTCCAAATCTAGAGCGAGGGAGAAAGGTAGCAGGAGAGAAAGAGAGAAAGTATCAATTGTTGGTTCTTTCTGCTAAAACAAGTTCGGCTTTAGAAACAGCAACAGCAAATTTAGCTGCACATTTAAAACAGCATCCCGAACTCAATTTAGCTGATGTGGCTTACACCCTGCAAGTCGGTCGTAAAGTATTCGATTATCGCCGAATGTTAGTATGTCAAAATATTGACGATGCTGTACAAGCGCTGGCTATAAAAAGTGAGGAAAACGGAAATAAAAAAATATTAATTACCGACATTAGCCACTCTCATCATGAGGAGTCTGGTAATCGCCCTGTCGTGTTTATGTTTTCCGGTCAAGGGGTGCAGTACGCGAACATGGCGCAGGAACTTTACCAGACTGAATCTACTTTTACTCGTGCTATTGATGATTGTTGCGAACTCCTAATACCGCACTTGGGAATAGACTTGCGTACCGTTTTGTATCCAAGTGAAGTAGGGGAAGAAGAAGCCGCACAACAACTGAAACAAACTTATATTACTCAGCCAGTATTATTTATAATTGAGTACGCTTTAGCTCAGTTGTGGATGTCCTGGGGCGTACTTCCTGAAGCTGCGATCGGTCACAGTATTGGAGAGTACGTTGCAGCAACTCTTGCTGGTGTGTTTTCCCTGGAAGATGCGTTGATATTAGTTGCTACTCGCGGCAGATTGATGCAGCAACTTCCTCCTGGTGCAATGCTGGCTGTACCTCTATCGGAAAAGGAAATCGAACTAAGTGAAGAACTTTCTCTGGCTGTAATTAATGCACCATCTTTGTGTGTAGTTTCTGGCTCTATAAAAGCTGTTGACGAGCTGCAAAAGCGTTTGATGGAGACAGGTTTAGATTGTCGTCGTTTGCATACTTCTCATGCTTTTCATTCTGACATGATGGAACCCATTATTGAGCCTTTCATCGCTGAAGTTAGAAAAGTCAAGCTAAAGGCTCCTCAAATTCCTTTCATATCCAATGTAACTGGCACTTGGATTACTGAAATGGAAGCAACAGATCCGAATTATTGGGGGAAACATCTACGCCAAACGGTGCGTTTTGCTGACGGGATTGCTGAGTTGCTAAAAGAACCAAAGCGAATCCTGTTGGAAGTTGGCCCTGGACGCACTTTGAGTACCTTTGCTAGAGATTGTTTGGAGGAAAATACTCAAACAATTGTACTTTCTTCGTTGCGTCACCCGAAAGATCGACTGTCGGATATAGAATTCTTGCTGAAAGCATTGGGAAGACTTTGGCTAGCTGGCGTGTCGGTTAATTGGTCGGAATTTTATCGTCACGAGCGACGCGATCGCATTCCTTTACCCACTTATCCTTTTGAGCGAAAAAGATATTGGATTGAACATTCTAATCCAGCAGTTCATGACAATAAATTCACAGAAATAGATAACACAATCGAGGAGGAAAATGTAGCAGATCGCGAGATTGAAGAGATCATGGCTCAACAAATGGAGATCATGTCTCAACAATTGGAGATACTGAGAATGTATGGCTAGCTTTCATGCTTCATTGTTTATCTAAGTAATGACTAATAATTAAGGAAATTCCAATGTTTGACTCTCAACTAAACCAAAAACTGAATTTATCAATACATCCCTCGCAGACTGACAAAATCCTGTCAGTTTTAAAAGAAATTGTCGGTAAAGCAATGGGAGTAAGCTCCTCTGAAATAGACGATAAAAATAATTTTCTAGAACTCGGTTTTGAGTCCGTGCAATTACTCCAAATAAATGGCGCAATTAAAAAAGCATTTGGTCTCAATATTTCTTTAAAATTATTAATTGAAAATAGCTCTACGATTAACGAATTAGCCGTATACATATCTCAGCAAATCCCGCCGATAGAGCCAACATTAACCCCGGCTCGGCCCGAAACAAATAACTCAAAACCTAAGAAAAAAGAGTCGCTATTGCCAGAAAATCATCTCGATCGACAAACCGATAATACAGCTATCAAACGTTTGATGGCGCAGCAACTTGAGGTGATGTCCAAACAACTGGACTTTCTGCGCGAAAACATTTCACCAAAGCAGAAACAACCTACACGCATACCTACCGAAACGATCGAACAGGAACGCCTGGAAGAAATTCCCATCCAAAATCCAAAATCCAAAATCCAAAAATCCCCCAGTTCCGCCAATTTAACTCCACGCCAACAAGAACATTTAGACGCATTAATGGCACGAGTTATCAAACGCACTCAAGCATCGAAAAACTTGACGCAAAACGATCGCATTCATCATGCTAATCCCAGATCGGTATTGGGATTTCGTCCCTCAATCAAAGAAATGGTATATCCCATCTATCCCCAAAAAAGTTCGGGTGCGAGAATTTGGGATATTGATGGTAATGAATATATAGATATGTCAATGGGATTTGGCGCACTTTTATTCGGTCATTCTCCATCTTTTATTATTGATGCAATTCAAGACCAGGTTCACCAAGGAATACAACATGGTCCGCAATCAGCGATGGCCGGTAAAGCTGCTCAGTTAGTTTGCGAATTAACAGGTCAAGAAAGGGCTTCTTTTTGTAATGACGGCAGCGAAGCGGTAATGGGAGCAATTCGCATCGCTCGCGCCATTACAGGGCGCGAAAAGATTGCTTTTTTTGCAGGTTCCTATCACGGAACTTTGGATGAAGTTTTGGTTGCCGGAGTACCGAGTGAAGAGGGAAATTTGCGTTCGATCGCGATCGCTCCTGGTATTCCGCAACATAAAGTCGAACAAGTAATAGTTCTAGATTACGGAAATCCCAAATCGCTAGATATTATCAGAGCTCACGCTAGTGAATTAGCTGCTGTTTTGGTAGAGCCCATCCAAAGCGCCAAACCGGATTTGCAACCTAAAGAATTCTTGCATGAATTGAGACAATTAACTCAAGAAACGGGAATTGTTTTAATTTTTGATGAAGTGATTACCGGATTTCGGATGCACCACGGCGGGATGCAATCTTTGTGGAATATTCGAGCCGATATCACAACTTACGGTAAAGCAGTTGGTGGTGGTTTCCCGATCGGAGTAATCGCTGGTAAGGCTGCTTTTCTGGACGCATTAGATGGTGGATTTTGGAGGTATGGAGATGCGTCTTATCCTGAAGTTGAAGTTACTCACTTTGCAGGTACTTTTTTCAAGCATCCTCTCGTGATGGCTGCTACTTTGGCGGCACTCACCCACATTAAGAATAGCGGCGAGAAACTGCAAGAAGAGTTAACGGTTAAAACTACAAAATTAGCCAATACGCTCAATACTTACTTCGAGCAAAAACAGTTACCGATTCAGGTAGTTCATTTTGGTTCTCTATTCCGCTTTGCTTATTCTCCCACCCTCAATTGGATGGATTTATTTTTCTATCACCTGTTAGAAAAGGGAATCTTTGCTTTAGAAAACCGGAGACTTTTCTTATCTACCGCTCATACTGATGCAGATATCGATCGGATGATTCAAGCAGTCAAGGAAAGTATCAGCGAAATGCAAGAAGGTGGGTTTTTACCAGGGGAGTCTGGAGTGGGTAATGGAGAAAAATCTTCCCGATCGCCGATCGCCGATCGCCAGTCTTCAGTTCCTCTAACAGAAGCGCAAAAAGAACTTTGGGTAATGGCACAAATGGGAGAAAATGTCTCCCGCGCCTATAACCAATCAACGACAATTCATCTGCGCGGTTCGTTCAATTTGGCAGCAGCGCGTAAAGCAATTCAAGAAGTAGTCGATCGCCACGAAGCATTGCGAGCAACCTTTAGTCCGTCCGGAGATTATCAACAAATTAATTCGACTCTGACTATCAACATTCCGGTAGTGGATTTCTCGACTTTAGATAACAGCGCTCGCGAAACACATTTAGCGGAATTTTTAGCAAGAGAAGCACGAGAAACTTTCAATTTTGAAACGGGGCCTTTAGTCCGCACCCATATCGTCAAATTAGAAGAACAACATCATCTTTTAGTTCTTACAGTTCATCATATTATTGCTGATGGTTGGTCTTTAGGAGTTTTGCAACAAGAACTAGCTGCAATTTACACAGCCGAATGTCAAGCGATCGAGCATCAACTCCCACAACCAATGCAGTTAAGCGAATACGTTCAATGGGAAGCAAGCCAGCAGGAAAGTCCAGAAATGGCAAAAGCTGAGGCTTATTGGTTGCAGCAATTTTCCAGTTCAGTTCCGGTATTAGAATTGCCAACCGATCGTCCGCGACCATCAGTTAATCGCTATGTCGGTACTAGACAAAGTTTCATACTGGATACATCTTTTTATGGCGCTTTGAAAAACGCAAGTATCAAGTTTAAAAGCACCTTATTTACAACAGCTTTGGCTGGATTTTTGGCATTACTGCACCGATTGACGGGTCAGGAAGATATCGTGATTGGTATCCCTTCAGCCGGACAATTGTCTGTCGAAGGTGAATATCTTGTCGGTCACTATGTGAATTTATTGCCAATCCGCAGTCAAGTTGTGAAAAACCAAACATTCACAGAATATTTAAGTTCAATAAAACAGGTGTTATCCGATGCTTACGATCATCAAATTTATCCGTTTATTAGGTTGGTTAAGAACTTAAACCTGCCAAGAGATACCAGTCGTCCACCTTTAGTGACAATACTGTTTAATTTGGACAGACCTCTGGCTACCTCAGAGTCTTTTAGCCAAAAATTCGAATTGGTCAGAAATCCCACCAATTCTTCCATCTCGGATATTTTTCTGGATATTCACCAACAAAATGACGAACTTGTAGTCGATTGTGAATACAACACCGACTTATTTGACTCGCAAACTATTGAACGGTGGATGAAACATTGGCAAACTTTGTTAGAAAGCATTATTGCTAATCCAGAACAGCGAGTTTGGGATTTACCTTTACTAAAGTCAGCCGAACTAAAACAGTTGTTGGTGGAATGGAATGATACCCAAACTGACTATTCTCAGTATCACTGCATTCACGAACTTTTTGAAGCGCAAGTGGAACGCACGCCGCATGCTGTGGCTGTGATGTTTGGAGACCAGAATTTGACTTATCTGGAACTCAATACTAAAGCTAATCAACTAGCGCATCACCTGCAAAAATTGGGGGTAAATTCAGAAGTAATGGTGGGGATTTGTTTAGAGCGATCGCTCGATCCGATCGTCGGGATTTTGGGTATTCTCAAAGCAGGTGGCACATACCTACCCCTCGATCCAAATTATCCCCAAGAACGACTGGCTTTCATGTTATCGGATACTCAATTGTCCGTGGTGATTACTCATTCGTCATTATTGAAAAACTTTGCACAAATGACGGTTATCTGCTTGGATACTGATTGGGAAATTATCCCGAAAGAAAACCGAGAAAATCCTGTAAGTCATTCTACAATTGATAATGTCGCTTATGTCATTTATACCTCTGGTTCGACGGGGAAACCTAAAGGAGTTTTGGGTCTGCATAGAGGCGCTGTCAATCGCTTTCAGTGGATGTGGCAAACTTATCCTTTTAAAGGAGAAGAAGTTTGTTGTCAGAAAACCTCGTTAAACTTTGTAGATTCTGTTTGGGAGATTTTTGGGCCGTTACTGCAAGGAATACCGACGATTATTGTACCCGATCGCATTCTCAAAGACCCTCACCAGTTCGTCGAAACTCTCGCGAACAATAAAGTGACGCGACTTGTCTTGGTTCCCTCTTTGCTGCGATTACTTTTAGATACGTTTGCTGACTTGCAAAAACGGCTACCGACCTTGAAGTTTTGGGTAACAAGTGGAGAAGCGCTTTCGGTAGATTTACTGCAACAGTTTCGGCAGATTTTACCTGATAGTATGCTGTTAAATCTTTACGGTTCCTCAGAAGTTTCTGCTGATGTCACTTGCTACAGTAGCAGCCCGCAAGATCGAGCTAATTCGCACGTTTCTATCGGCCGTGCGATCGCTAACACTCAAATCTACGTCCTCGACCGAAACTTACAACCTGTTCCCATTGGCGTACCTGGTGAATTGTACGTCGGTGGCGCAGGATTGGCGCGAGGTTATCTCAATCGTCCCGAATTAACATCTGAGAAATTCATTTCTAATCCATTAGCGCTCGTCGATCGCGAACGATCGACAAAACTATACAAAACTGGTGATTTAGTTCGCTATTTACCAGATGGCAATTTGGAATTTCTCGGACGGATCGATAATCAAGTCAAAATTCGCGGTTTCCGAATAGAATTAGGAGAAATTGAAGCGGTACTAGCTCAACATCCATCTGTGCGACAAGTAATAGTTTTGGGTAAGGAAAATGAACCAAATAATCCGCAATTGGTGGCTTATATCGTATCCGATTCAGAACAGAAGATCGCAGCCAGCGAACTTCATCGCCTGCTGCAAGAAAAGCTGCCTAACTATATGATACCATCCGCCTTTGTGATGTTAGAAACTCTGCCATTGTTACCCAATGGTAAAGTAGACCGTCGATCGCTACCAGCACCAGAACAAGCGCGTCCCAAATTGGAAGCAGCCTATCAAGCACCCCGAACGGAAATAGAGCAAACCATTGGTGCTATTTGGCAAGAATACCTTCATTTAGAGGAAGTAGGTATTCACGATAACTTCTTCGATTTGGGTGGTGATTCATTGCTCTTAGTTCGCGTTCACAGCCAAATGCAAAAAATATTTCAGCGGGAGTTTTCTTTAGTTGGAATGTTTCAATATCCAACCATCGGCTACTTAGCTGAATATTTAATTCAGGAGGAAAACAAGCAGCGATCGTATGCAAATCATTCTCAACCATCAATAACCCCGACAGATTCCATCAACCGCCGCCGACAAGTCAGACAAGAACATCGAGCGGCAAGACAAAGAAGAGAGCAGCCTTAACAGCTAATTTTAGATGGCGGATTTCCAATATCTTTCAACCCCAATAAAGTAGGAAAAATGATGTTAAACCAACAAGAAATGCTGAAAATTAAAACTTCATTCAACTCCGACAACACGAGCCAATATACTATTGAACAAAAAACAATCGAGCTATTTGCTCCATCCACTCACACTGCCTCTCTAGAAGAAACGATAGAGATGCAAATTAACGCTGTAACTCGCGATTTCTTAGCAAACATAAAAACCAGCAGCGACATTGATTTTCAAGCGTTAACAAAAAACTTTTGTGAGAGTAAAATTCCCATTGAACCCGCTAATTTTGAAAGCTACCTGGAATATTTATCCAGCAACGTAATTAGCCATTCTATCCACACATCATCGCCACGATTTATCGGTCACATGACCGCCGCACTTCCCCATTTCGTGCAGCCTCTAGCTAAACTGATGACGGCGATGAATCAAAACGCCGTTAAAATAGAAACTGCTAAAGCTTTCAGTCCTTATGAACGTCAAGCTTTGGCGATGATTCATCAACTAATTTACAACTTGGGCGATCGCTTTTACGCCCAGCATATTCAAAACAGCGAGAGTACATTAGGAATTTTGGTTTCTGGAGGTACTACAGCGAATATCACGGCACTTTGGTGTGCCAGAAATACTTCATTAGGGCCAAAAGATGACTTTCCCGGTATAGAAAAGGAAGGTTTAACAGCCGCCTTAGATTATTATGGCTACAAAGGTGCGGTAGTAATCGGTTCGGACTTAATGCACTACTCATTTGAAAAAGCCACCGACTTGTTAGGTATTGGTACGCGAGGTTTGATTAAAATTAAGAGCGATCGCAACAATCGGATAGACATCTGTGCGCTTCGTCAAGCTGTCGCAGATTGTCGCGACCAAAACAAACATATTATCGCGATCGTGGGCGTTGCTGGTACTACAGACTCAGGTGGAGTCGATTCTCTTTCCGATATGGCGGACATTGCAAAAGAAGCGAACGTTCACTTCCATGTCGATGCCGCTTGGGGTGGGCCACTGATCTTTTCCCAACAGCATCGATCTAAAATTGTTGGGATCGAACGCGCTGATTCAGTGACGATTGATGGACATAAACAAATGTACTTGCCAATGGGGATTGGGATGCTCTTTTTGCGCGATCCGATCATGGCACAAGCAATCGAAAAAAATGCCAGTTATACCATGCGTAAAGGTTCTTTCGATTTAGGTAAACGCGCTTTGGAAGGTTCCCGACCGGGAATGGCATTATTCCTTCATGCTGGGCTCAACTTAATTGGGGTAAAAGGATATGAATTCTTGATTGATGAAGGAATTCGGAAAACTCAATATATGGCCGACCGCATCCGCAGTCTAGCTGAATTTGAGTTGTTAGCAGAACCGGATATTAACCTGTTAATTTACCGTTATATACCGGAGTCATTGAGAGAGAGTGTGGCTAAAAATCAGTTAACTGAAAGTGAAAATCAACTGATCGATCGATTTAACGAACGACTTCAAAAAGCCCAGCGCCAAGCAGGTCGTACTTTTATTTCGCGGACAACTAAAAGCACAATTTGTTCTGGAAAAGAAATTCCGATGATCGCATTGAGGGCGGTGATTGCTAATCCACTTACCACTGAAGATGATATCGATGCTGTTTTAAACGACCAGATCGAGATTGCTTTAGAGATTTCGATGTCTAATTCTCTAGAAAGTACAGAAAATGTAGCCTAGAAATTGTTTGAAAATTCATTCCAAATAGAACACCAATCAACTTATGTCTTCAGCAAGTTCATCTTTGGCAGAAAATTCTCGCTCTCTTTATAATAGTTGGGCTTTTGCTTACCCAGTAAGCAAAGAGGGGATAGAACTTTGGCTAGATTTTATGCAGGAACATATCCTCAAGCATCTTCCACAGGAAGCGCACCTTTTAGACATTGGCTGTGGAAAGGGAGAAATAGTAAAAATTCTGATTGAAAAAGGTTATCAAGTAACCGGATTAGATATCTCCGAGGAAATGTTACGTTATGCTCGCGAGAATGTACCTAATGGTCAATTTATCCGAGATGACATCCGCTTCTGTAAATTGCCCTCTAACTTTGATGCAGTTGTTTCATCAAATAATGTATTCAGCTACATATTGACTCTGGAAGATTTGACAAAGGCTTTCCAAAACGTTTTTTCGTCACTTGGAAAAAACGGCTGGTTTGGGTTCGATTTGAGTGAGGGAGAACGAGCTTCAAACCCTAGTAATTCAGTTGAAGATGAATTTACTGGCGAAATAGCAGATGATTATGTTTGGCTTCAGCATTCCAGTCATTCGAACGATGGTAAATCATGCCAAGTCAAGCACGTCACATTCCGATTACTGAATGGAAACTGGGAACGTTCACAGGTAAATTTTGCACAACGAGGTTATTCTCGCTCCGAAGTTCAATCAGCTCTAGAAAAGGTAGGGTTTAAAAAAGTTACAATCTACGATGTAACCAAAGACATTCCAATAGATATAGTCCAAGACTCAAGGATAGTCTACGTTTTTCGTAAGCCCTAGCTTCAGGCCATGTTTGCCAAGTTTACTTGGATAATGAGGAACAGTAATGCCGATGAATAGTTCAACTGAATTTAATCGTTTTGATGGAAAGGATGAAATCGCTGTCGTCGGCATGGCGGGGCGTTTTCCTGGTGCTAAAAATGTTGATGATTTTTGGCAAAACTTGCGAGATGGCGTAGAATCAATTTCTTTTTTCACAGACGAAGAACTCATCTCTACAGGTACAGACCCAGCCGTATTCAATGACCCCAAATATGTCAAAGCAGGCACCGTACTGGAAGACATAGAACTATTTGATGCGGCATTTTTCGGCTTTACACCCAGAGAAGCTGAAATCGCAGATCCCCAACAGCGTCTTTTTCTAGAATGTGCTTGGGAAGCACTAGAAAATGCTGGCTACGATGCGGAAACTTACCCCGGTCAAATCAGTTTGTTTGCAGGTGTAACTCTGAGCAGTTATTTATTTTCTAACCTGTATCCTAATCGCCATTTAATAGAATCGGTCGATCCGTTCCAAGTGTTAATTGGCAATGATAAAGACCACCTTTGCACGCAAACTTCTTACAAATTAAACCTCAAAGGACCGAGCATTAACGTTCAAACCACCTGTTCCACATCATTAGTTGCAGTTCACTTAGCTTGCCAAAGTTTGCTGAATGGCGAAAGCGATATCGCGTTGGCTGGTGGTGTTTCAATTCAAGTACCACAAAAAACAGGTTATCGCTATCAAGAAGGAGGAATAAATTCCCCTGACGGACATTGCCGAGCTTTCGATGTAAATGCTCAAGGAACAATTTTTGGTAGCGGTTTGGGTATTGTCGTATTGAAACGCTTAGAAGATGCTGTAGCCGACGGGGATTGTATTCATGCGGTCATTAAAGGTTCCGCAATTAATAATGACGGTTCTTTAAAAGTTGGTTACACAGCCCCCAGCGTAGAAGGTCAAAGGGAGGTGATTTTAGAAGCACTTGCTTTAGCTGGAGTGGAGTCCGAAACTATTAGTTATATTGAGGCGCATGGAACGGGAACTTCATTGGGAGATCCGATCGAAATTGCAGCTCTCACCCAAGCTTTTCGTACCAGAACTAATCGGAATGGTTTTTGTGCGATCGCTTCAGTTAAAACTAATGTTGGACATTTGAATACAGCCGCTGGGATAACAGGTTTAATCAAAACTATCCAAGCACTTAAACACAAACAAATACCTCCCAGTTTGCATTTTCAACAACCCAATCCCCAGATAGATTTTGCCAATAGTCCCTTTTACGTTAATACTACGTTGTCGGAATGGAAAACTAACGGCAATCCGCGTCGTGCTGGAGTCAGTTCTTTCGGAATTGGTGGAACAAATGCTCATGTAATTCTCGAAGAAACTCCGGATGTTGAAGTCTCTAGTGCCTCACGTCCTTGGCAGTTATTGCTACTCTCAGCAAAAACCAATACAGCATTAGAAACTGCAACTGTAAATTTAGCCAAACATTTACAACAGCATCCCAATTTAAATATCGCTGATGTTGCTTACACATTGCAAGTCGGTCGTCGGACTTTTGAACATCGCCGAATGGTAGTTTGTCATGATATTAAAGATGCCCTTAATGCGCTAACTAATTTAGATTCGCAACGAGCTTTTACGCACTACCAAAAGCCCTCTCACCGTCCGATCGTATTCATGTTTTCTGGACAAGGTGCACAATATGTAAATATGGGGCGAGAACTCTACGAACTTGAGCCAACATTTAGAGAACAAATAGATATCTGTTCGGAAATTCTCAAACCTCATTTAGGTATCGATCTGCGTTCAATTCTCTATCCCAGCGAAGCACAAACCGCAGCAGCTTCTCAGCAATTGCAACAAACAGCAATTACCCAACCAGCTATATTTGTTGTTGAATATGCGATCGCTAAGTTGTGGATAGAATGGGGAGTGCATCCCGTAGCGCTAATTGGACACAGTATTGGTGAGTATGTAGCTGCTACTTTAGCAGGTGTTTTCTCCCTAGAAGATGCCTTGTTTTTAGTAGCAATTAGAGGTCAATTGATGCAGAAATTGCCCTCTGGAAGTATGCTTGCGGTACCCCTCTCAGAACAGGAAGTTCAGCCATTTTTGGGCAAAGAACTTTCTTTAGCTGCAATTAACGCGCCATCCTCGTGCGTCGTTTCAGGCTCGACAGAAGCGATCGAAAACTTGCAAAATCAGTTAAATTCCCAAGCTAGAGACTGTCGCCGCCTACATACATCTCATGCCTTCCATTCTGAGATGATGCAACCGATTGTGGAACAGTTTGCACTTGCTATTAAAAAAGTGAAGCTGAATCTGCCTCAAATTCCCTTTATTTCCAACGCCACTGGCACCTGGATTACACAAAGTGAAGCCACAAATCCCAGCTATTGGAGCAAACATCTGCGCCAAACAGTGAGATTTTCTGCCGGAATTTCCGAGTTATTGAAACAGTCGGAAGCAATATTTTTGGAAGTTGGGCCGGGACGGACGTTAAGCTCGTTAACTAAGCGGCATTTAGAACCAGGTGCCAAACATCTGGTGCTAACTTCCTTACGCCATCCTCAAGAACAACAATCCGATGTTGCCCTATTATTAAACGCATTAGGTCGGCTTTGGATGGCAGGTGTAAAGATAGATTGGTCGGGTTTTTCCACCCACGAATTGCGTCATCGTCTCCCCCTACCGACCTATCCTTTCGAGCGCCAACGTTACTGGATTGATGTCAAATCGCCATCCTTATCTGGGAGTAACAACTCAACAACATCCGACAAAAAAGATCGATGGTTAGTGTTTGTTGATGAATCTGGTGCAGGTTCCCAATTGCTTAATAAATTGGAACAAAAAGGTCAAAATGTAATTACGTTAAAGTTAGGAGAACAATTTGCTAAACTCAGCGCTGAAATTTATACCCTTAATCCCCAAAACCAAGACGATATTGATGCTTTGCTGGCAGAACTAATACCTGATACAAAACCATCCCAGCAAACAGACCCCTCCCCACGCTATTTAAGACCCAGCCTCAGTAATTCATATGTTCCTCCCACTAATGAATTAGAAGAACAAATTGTCGAAATGTGGCAAGAAGTTATCGGTATTAAACAAGTCGGGATTCACGATAATTTCTTTGAGTTAGGAGGAGATTCACTGATCGCCACCCAATTAGTTTCGCGATTGCGATCGAACTTCCCAGTTGAACTACCACTGCGCGACCTTCTACTTCAAGCATCCACTGTCGCCAAACAAGCCGAAACGATCGACCAACTTCTCCTCGAAAAAATTGCCGAATTATCTGACGAAGAAGTTGAAGCTTTTTTGGCTAATCAATAACAGTCTATACAGCCCTTCTCAGGTATATAAGGTATGACTGGTAAATTCGTAATTGAAGTTGTTAGGCGCTTACCTCATTTACTGCATGAGCAGGATAAGAGGGCTAAAGCCCAACTACGTACCTTTCTAAACATCTGCGTTCATCTATTCTTTATCTACGGTTAAATTAAAATCATGGAAAACTCAACCTCTAATCTATCAGCAACAAAAAAAGCCCTTCTGGAAAAATGGAAGACAGGAAAATTTAAAAGTTCTGCTATTCCTAAGCGACCACACTCCAATCGTATTCCCTTATCTTTTTCCCAGCAAAGACTCTGGTTTATCGATCGACTTTATCAAGGAAGTTCCTTCTATAATATTCCGACAGCGATTCATTTAAAGGGAATGCTTGATGTGACGGCGCTTAAGCAAAGTCTTAACGAAATTATGAAGCGTCACGAAGCTTGGCGGACGAGTTTTGTAATAGTAGATAAGCAACCGTTTCAGGCGATCGCATCGGAAGCAAGCTGGGAATTACCGATCGTCAACCTCGAACATTTGTCGGGAAAAAATTGGGATGTTGAAGTTCAACAAATAGCGATCGAGGAATCTAAAAAACCCTTTGATTTATCCCAAGCGCCTCTGGTACGGGCAACTTTGCTGCGTCTAGGCGAAACAGAACATATTTTCCTTTTGACTATGCACCACATCGTCTCCGATGGATGGTCTATAGGAGTGTTCGCAGGGGAATTGGCAGCGCTGTACGCGGCGTTCTCCACAGGTCAATCTCCGTCATTACCGGAACTCCCCATCCAATATGCAGATTTTGCAATTTGGCAGCGCGATCGCTTGCAAGGTGAAATACTCGCTACCCAACTTAATTACTGGAAGCAACAACTAGGCGGTGATTTACCTGTATTGCAACTGCCTGTCGATCGTTCCAGACCGACTATTACCACATTTAATGGTGCAAAGCAATACTTTACTTTTCCCAAAACCCTAACAGAGGCACTCAGTAAATTAGGTCAGGAGGAAGAAGTCACTTTATTTATGACTTTACTGGCGGGTTTTAATACTTTACTTTACCGCTATACAGAGCAAGAAGACATCCTTATAGGTTCTTCAATTGCTAATCGAAATCAAGCAGAACTAGAAGGAGTCCTTGGCTTATTTGTCAATACATTGGTGATGCGAAATGACCTCAGCGGTGACCCAAGTTTTCGGACGCTTTTGAGTCGGGTACGCGGGGTGACTCTCGACGCTTACGCACATCAGGATTTGCCTTTCGAGAAGCTAGTAGAGGAATTGCAACCCGATCGAGATTTAAGCCGAAATCCTTTGTTTCAGGTCATGTTTGTACTGCAAAATACGCCTAAGTCCGATCGAGAGATTGCGGGGTTAACTTTGCGTAGTTTGGAGTTCGATAGTGGTACATCTCAGTTCGACATTTTTCTGTCAATCAGCGAATCCAAAGCAGGATTAACTGGATTTTTAGAGTACAGTACCGACTTATTTGATGCGGCAACAATTACAGGACTCATCGATAATTTCCAAACCTTACTCGAAAGCATCGTTGCTAATCCCGATTGCCAAATTTCTGAATTACCCATTCTAACTGCCAAACAGCGAGAACAACTGTTATTGGAGTGGAATAATACTCAAACCACTTACCCGCAAGATACCTCTCTTTATCAATTATTTGAACGGCAAGTAGAGCATTTTCCCAATAGTTTAGCATTAATCGATCGCTCCGAAAAAGTAACCTATCGAGAACTCAACCAAAAGGTCAATCAACTTGCCCATTATTTACAAAAATTGGGAGTAACAACCGAAAGTTTCGTGGGGATTTGTCTGGATCGATCGGTGGAAATGATAGTTGGAATTCTGGCGATCCTGAAAGCTGGCGGTGCTTACATTCCTCTCGACCCAAATTATCCAACCGATCGTCTTTCTTTCATGGTTTCTAATTCCCAAGTTTCATTAGTCATCAGTCATTCATCATTACGCGATCGCTTTCAACAAATACAGGTTATTTGTCTAGATGAAGAATGGGAAATTATCGATCGAGAAAGTCAAGAAAATCCTGCCAACACATTGAGAAGTGACAATCTTGCTTATGTGATCTACACTTCTGGTTCGACGGGAACTCCCAAAGGCGTTCTCGGCACTCACCGAGGTACAGTTAATGGGTTACACTGGTTGTGGAAAGCTTATCCCTTTGAAAGAGAAGACATTTGTTGTCAGAAAACAGCTATTAGTTTTGTAGATTCAGTCTGGGAAGTTTTTGCTCCCTTACTCCAAGGAATTCCCACCGTTATCATTCCCGATCTAGTTGTCAAAGACACTAAACTATTTCTAGAAACCCTCGATCGCCATCACGTTACGCGAGTCATACTTGTTCCTTCCTTGCTGCGCTTAATTCTAGATACTTACGGTAATTTAACCAAGAAATTGTCGAAGTTGAAACTTTGGATAACCAGTGGAGAAGCACTACCTCTCGGCTTAGCGCGATCGTTCCAAAAATTGCTGCCATCTGCCAAATTGATTAACCTTTACGGTTCATCTGAAGTTTCTGCTAATGCTACTTACTACGATACGACTTTATTACCAGAAAAAGCAACTAGCGTTCCGATCGGTCATCCAATTGATAACACTCAAGTTTACATATTCGATCGTCATTTACAACCAACTCCCGTAGGAGTCTGCGGTGAATTGTACATCGGTGGCGATGGATTGGCGAAAGGTTATTTTAACCGTCCCGAACTAACTGATGAACGGTTTATTTTCACTCCCAAGTCAAAACTCTATAAGACTGGCGATCTAGCGCGTTATTTGCACGATGGCAATCTCGAATATTTAGGTCGCCGTGACGAACAAGTAAAAATTCGAGGTTTCCGAGTAGAATTGGCCGAAATTGAAAGTGCGCTCTTGCAACATCCCGATATTCGAGAATCTGTTGTCATTATCCGCGATGATACACAAGGCGATCGGCATCCGATCGCTTACATAGTAACAGATGAACCAAACTTAATTTCACAATTGCATGGTTATTTGCAAAATAAACTACCGGATTACATGATACCGTCTGCTTTTGTGATGCTAGATGCAATACCGCTAACACCAAATGGCAAGGTAGATAAGCGATCGCTTCCAACTGATAATCTGATCCGATCGAATTCCACAAAATCCTTCGTTTCGCCCAGAAATATTTCCGAATTAGGTTTGGTAAAAATTTGGGAAAATCTTCTAGCTATTAACTCAATTGGAGTTACAGATAACTTCTTCGAGTTGGGAGGTCACTCCTTTTTAGCTGTACGCTTAATGGCTCAAATTTACGAGTTGTTCGGACACAACCTTCCCTTATCTATTTTATTTGAAAACCCGACAATTGAAAAACTCGCTAAAATTGTCAGCCAGCCAACAAATTTGAGTTCTGGTTCCCCGCTGGTAGCCCTGAATTCTTCTGGTTCGAGGACTCCTTTCTTTTGCGTACACGCCGCCGGAGGAGACATTCTCGCTTACATAAACTTGGCAAACAAAATTGGTGGAGAGCAACCATTTTACGCCTTGGAACAGTCTCCCAGCTCCGTAGAAACTGAAGCTAAGTCAGTAGAAGAAACAGCAGCTTATTACCTCCAAGAAATTCGCGCAGTGCAACCGGAAGGACCGTATCTTTTAGGAGGTTGGTGTTTTGGCGGTGTGGTTGCTTTTGAGATGGCACAACAACTACAAAAACAAGGTCAAAAAGTAGACTTGCTAGTGGTAATTGATGCCATATTACCAGAAACAGTTATTCAACCAACAAAGGATGATGATGCTAAATTTTTACTCCGGTTAGCTGAGTCAATTAAAAACTGGTTCGGCATCGATTTTTCAGTCTCCTACGACGAAATGCGATCGCTACCGTTGGATGAGCAATTTCAGTTATTAAATAGAAAGGCCAACTTCATCGTCAGCGACACTGAGATGTCGCAGTATATTCGCGATTACAAGGTTTTTAAATCTCACGTTCAAGCCATGCGAGATTACGTTCCCCAGGTTTATCCCCACAAAATTACGCTGTTTCGAGCTAGTGATAAAATTGCTCATGATTTTGAGAGTTCGGAGTTCCATAGCGATGACTTATTGTTAGGTTGGGGCAAATGTTCCCAGCAAGCGATCGAAGTTATTGAAGTTCCGGGAAATCATTTCTCGATGTTCGCTGAACCTCACGTGCAAACATTAGCCCAACAGTTGAAATGTTATCTCGCTCAAATAAATGTAGGAGTTA
Organism: Microcoleus sp. Pol1C5; assembly: GCF_036701115.1. Classification (NCBI taxonomy): domain Bacteria; kingdom Bacillati; phylum Cyanobacteriota; class Cyanophyceae; order Oscillatoriales; family Microcoleaceae; genus Microcoleus; species Microcoleus sp. Pol1C5. The sequence continues at coordinate 183,131 of NZ_JAUBQE010000006.1, forward strand.
CGGATTGACAAATTAACCTAAAGGTGTTATGAGTGCCAAAATAAAGGGATGCCTTCGGTGGGGGAAGCAATCCTTACTTTTCCCGTTAAGTATGATTTTTAGCTAGGGTTTGCTGAATAATCGCTCGCATATTGCGTGGTCTGGGTTTTCGATCGCGCGAGCGAGAAAAAAGTGCAAGATTAACAGGTAAAATAGGTCAACACCCGTGCATCACCACCTGCGATCGTGTACAAAAAATCTGAGCTTGCTCACCCCTCACCTTCCGACTTTGAACTCCCCTCATGTGGAAAATTGTCACTCCTTAACCGTTGGGTAAAAATGGCCGAACTAATCCCGTGGTCAGAATTTGAAACAGAATATGCTAAAAACTTCCCCACAGAAAGGGGGGCCCCTGCTAAATCCTTTAGGATGGCATTGGGGGCATTAATTATTAAAGAAAAATTAGGAATTAGCGATCGTGAAACAGTAGAACAGATCCGGGAAAACCCCTACCTGCAATACTTTATTGGTCAATTAACTTACAGCAATGAACTCGCATTTGACCCATCCCTATTAGTTCACGTTCGGCAACGAATCAGTCCGAACCTAATTAATAAAGTGAATGAACGCATGGTAGAAAAAATGCGAGAAATCACGCCTGTCAAACCCGAAAAAAAAAAGTATTTGGACGCCAAAAATGAGTCATCCAATCGCGGTCAACTAATCATAGATGCAACCTGCGCCCCAGCCGACATTAGTTATCCGACCGACTTAGGACTATTAAATAGAGCCAGAGTTCATACCGAAAAAATCATCGATATTTTCTATAAACAAATTAAAGAGCCAACCACTAAAAAACCAAGAACCTACCGTAATAAGGCCAGAAAAAATTACTTATTAATCGCGAAACAAAGACGACCTACCCGCCACAAAAGAAGACAGGCAATTAAAAAACAACTTCAATACATTAAAAGAAACGCTTCTCATATTGAACAGCTAATCGATTCCGGTGCGACCCTAGAAAGTTTGAATAAACAGGAATATAAAACCTTGCTAGTCCTCACAGAAGTCACTCGCCAACAACAGTGGTTATTTGATAACAATAAACAGAGCATTGAGGATAGAATAGTAAGTTTAAGTTAACCGCACCTTCGTCATATTGTCAGAGGAAAAGCAGGAAAAAGCGTAGAGTTTGGAGCCAAACTATCAGCGAGCTGCTTTGAAGGATATGTATTTTTAGACCGGATGAGCTGGGATAACTTTAACGAATCAGGCGACTTAAAAACACAAGTAGAAGCATATCATAAATTCACAGGGTATTATCCAGAATCAGTTCAGGCAGATCGCATTTACAGAAATCCGGAAAACCGAGCATGGTGTAAAGAAAAAGGCATTAGGCTGAGTGGGCCGCCATTAGGAAGACCGCCAGCAAATGTGAGTAAATCAAAAAAGAGGCAAGCGTTGGAAGATGAGAGGATTAGAAATGCCATTGAGGGCAAGTTTGGGCAAGGAAAACGAAGATTCGGTCTCAATCGAGTGATGGCAAAACTTGATAATACATCTGGTACAGCCATTGCTATTACTTTTTTAGTAATGAACCTTTCTACCTGGTTAAGACGGGTTTTTTGTGTGTTTTTATGTCAAAAACCGAAAATTACAGCTATTTACAGGTCAGTTATTATCAAAAACTATAACTGGACAAGTTATAGAAAACAAAAAATTATGTGTCGCCGAACTTGAATCATTCCTCAATTGCTATCGTGATTTTTCTTAACTTATTCAGCAAGCCCTACCTAAGCGAAAATTCAGGAAAGGGCCGAAAGTTGATGGTTACAGATCCCAAGGATTGCGACAGATTTATGAAGTAGATGAGGTGGCGGAGTCGGGGTCAACTTGGACGTACACTTTTTTAGACTGGGCTACGGTGGATCGGTGGATAACACGCTAAAGTTGTGGAATTTGACAACTGGTACAGAACTTAAAATATTGACGGCTCATACTCCCTACATCAATGCGATCGCAATTACCTGGGACGGGTAAAGGGCTATTTCTGCGGATTTAGAAAGTGGGGAGGCGATCGCTAATTTCAGCCTTATTTTGCTGCACCGTTGCGTCCAAAGGAGTAGATTTCTTACGGCTAGAAGAGATAGAGCCACTAACATAAATTTCTTACGCGATCGTCGGCGAGGTGGAATTTGCCCAGTAACAGCCCCTACAAGTTGATGGGCGATCGCATAAAAAGACATAATTAGACATCCGAAGCTCATGAAAATTCATGAGAATTCATGAAAACTCATAGCCCATCGCCCTGATTAATCCGGCTCTCCGGAACTTACGGTGATATTTTTATCTAATTAGAGAAGCAAGCTAATACGCGTTCTCGAAAACTATCAAAGTTTGAAAAGCCATATCCTTGTCGCATAATTAACTTAATTCGATTATTTATTCCTTCCATAACTCCACTTGTTATACGATTAAGAAAGTAGTTACAAATTCTTTCAAAATGATTGACAATTGTCGAACATGATTCTTGAAAAAATATCGTCGCATAATTCAGCCAATCCTTGAACTTAGTCCGCTGCTCTTTTGACGGTCATATCGGTCTCGTATATTTCCCGAAACTCTTCTTTCATCTCATAAGCAATTCTTAAGCATTCTGATTTTTCCAAGGTGATTGCCAACTTTTCAATTTGGTCGGAATTAAGGTTGCTTCCATTACTCAACAATAAGTATTTGTTGCCTCTATCTGTAATTCCTACTGCTCGGCGCAACTTATTCAAGTCTTTATTAACTGCTTTCATCACGTGAAAACGGTCGATGACAATTTTGGCATTTTGGAATACTTGTTCTCTAACTTTTGGAAATCCTCCCCACATATCAATACTCACTTCTTTAACTTGTTTTCGCACCTCAAACGGTTGTTTTATAAGGGCTTCAATTATGTCGGCTTGACGGTGAGACTCAATCATTTCAATCAAATTACCCTCCTCAATGTCACTAACAACAGTTACCAAACTTCCTTTTCCTTTTTTCATACTTATCTCATCTATACTCACTCGTTTCACTGACTCCCAACAGCTTTTTTTTTACAGGAATTCACCTGAGTAAAAATACCTTTTATTTCGTCATAACTCAATCCTTCTTCTCGCCCTATTTGTTCCATGCTTGAGTGTTGAACACGCGCATAAATATTTTGTTCGTATCGTTGAGTATGCCGTCTTTTTTTGTCCACAAATTCTAATCTTTCTGTAACGTAACGTTGACAGCTAGCGCAGTAAAACTGCCGACGAGGTAATTGTAAATACACAGAACGACCGAAAACTGACAAATCTCTGGCTAATATAGGTCGATTCTGATGGAGCTCTTCTGTATAATTATCACAGTGAGGACAAACTATTCCTGATGCTAAAGCACTCAAACGAAAGTACATTTGTCCTTCAATTTGAGTGCAATTTTCAACCTTAACTCCAGGCAAGTCTAATAGATAGTCTAAATGAAAGCTCATCACTATAATTGTATTGGTTGATCTATTTTACACCATAAACTCAGGAGAGCCATTAATCCCCGGTAGTCGGTAGGGAATCGCGCTTATTTTTACTTTTAAGTCCAATTGCCTGCAACTCGCCAGCAAATCTGGGACTGGGTTCGATCGAGATTATTCTCAATCCAAAATCTAAAATCTAAAATCTAAAATCTAAAATCTAAAATCCGTGACTTTGCCTGCAAAGCGGGCGATCGGCTTGATGCGGTAGCTCGATCGCCCATATAGCAATCCTAAATGATTTTCTGTGTGTAAGTATATTGACGTATTTTGGGGAAAGCAAATTTATCTTCGTTAGTAAAAAACTCTCTCCATAAATTTGACAATCTTAAAAGACCTACATAAATACCAATACTTTCTTAAAAAGTTTTTAGCTTGTAACCAAATATCTTCAACGGGATTCTGTTGGGGAGCATTGGGAGCAAATAAAATACAAGTAATTGACAATTAGCAGGTTCTTTGGCACCATTTAGTTCTAATAAAAAGTCTCTAAATTCTCCCTATTTATGATAACTAGCTCCATCCCAAATCAAGATAATTTTTATATTTTTATATTTATCTTGTAAGTATTTTATGAATTTAACTGTTGATTTTCCATCACCAGATGGATGGCTCTGAACATGGAATTCTTTGCTTTGATAATTAAGTGCGCCAAAATAAGTTTGTCTATATTTTTCATTGGTAATTGGGACTTCAATTCTAATTTTGGATTGACCCCAAACATAACCAGTCAGATCACCATGAAGTAGATGACATTCATCTAAAAACAATACTATTATTTCCCCACACTCTATACCAGCCTTGTTTTTAAATAAAATATCGTTAATTTAGTCCGTCTTTTTTTTTACCAGTTCTTTATCAAATTTAGGATGTGTTTTTTGAGTTCTTTTCCAACTAATTTTCGCCCGATCGAAAAGTTCATAGTAACTCTGTTTTGATTTATATATCACACCAAATTCTTGCTCTAAATAAGTAACTAGCTCATCTAAATTCCAAGATTTTTTATTTTTTAAGCACTTGATAACTTCAGTATTTTGTAGAGCTGTTAAATACCCTTTTGAGCCTTTATCTCCTAGTTTGATTCCGGCGAGGCTTTTGGTTTTAAATTGTTTTTTCCAATAACCAATAAAAAAATTACTTACACCTAAAATCTTGCCGACCTCATGGTAGGTATTACCTGAGAGCGCCATCCTTACAGCTATTGCTCGTTTTAGTTCTCTGGCATCTATATCGCTTTTAATGAAAGATTCTAAACAATCTCTATCTTTTTGTGGCAGTTGTAATACCATTTTCCTAAATTCATGCTACAGATAAACCCTCTAAAATGAATGGATATCCTGTCTAAGAAGCAATCACTTCATTAGTCAGCTTTTTTAACTCTTTTTGCACTGTCTCTCTCAATTCTTCTATACCATCAAATCTCAACCATTTCAATTGTTCCTTGATATATCCCCACAGCCTTTCTATGGGATTCACTTCCGGACTATAAGCTGGTTGAAACAGTAAAATCACTCTGGTATACTTAGGTTCAATGAACAATGAAATCCTCCATTGTCTAATTGAATTATATGCAAATCATCTGGATAAGCGGTGGCAAATAGCTCCAAAAAGTTCTCAAAACACACGGCTCGTCTAGATGCGTAAATTCATAAAAAAATCCCTCTCCTGTTTGAGGTTCTACTACTCCATACAACCACAGATATATAAAGTCCCATTGCACTGCTCCGTGAGGCTTAATGCCTTTGCCAGTTAATTTCCTTCTTTGAATTGTGTGTAGCCCCATTCGACTTTCGTCTTGACTCCAATAGCGAATTTTTTTCCACTGTTTTAAAAAGCTCTCGCTCTGACTCAGACTGCTTTTAATTAGACATGAGAGTTTTTTTTAAATTCTTCTACTACCCCAGGTTTCTGTTTTTCACTCACCGGACGCGGCACTTTTAATTTTCCTTTCAGCCGATATCTGGCCCATTGGTGTACTGTTCGATATGCCACTTTTACTTCACAGCAACTTGTCAACCATTGATGTACTTCTTTGTAGCTACTAAATCCTTCGGGTTCTTGTAATTATTTTGATAATATCTCTACAGTTTCAGGATTCATTATTCTGGGTCTTCCCGAACGAGGTTTCTGCAATAATAATTCTTCGATTCCCCCCGAACGATAACTAGACAACCATCTTTGGATTGTGGTACGATGTTTCCACGGAGCCGCACAGCGGCAGATAATACAGTTTCTACCGTTTGGGTTTTGAGCCAATACAGAACTTGCAGTTTTTCGTAGCAAGTCACATCTTTCTCTTTCCTCAGAAGAACTTTCAGTTCTTCTTCTGTTTCCCGAATTTCAACTTTGACAACTCCTGACATCTTTCTTCTTTATATTTGGGTACTAATCCACAAAAAAGATACCTACTAACTGTACCACTATTTTAGGAAATTGGTATAAGTTATTCATTTTTTTATTGTCACAATCAAGTGTTGCATATAATTGTATCATAGTCTTGATAATGATTTAGGATTGCTATATAAACTAATCATTATTGGCGATCGCGAATTTCATAGCATCGAACTGGCACTTCGGGTTGCACCGCCAGCATGTGAGCTTTGTCCTGCGTCAAAAAAGAAGTACGACTTTCCTTTGAAAAAAGACAATCTTTTCAAGCACTAGATAGCATTCCAGTTAAACCGGGAATTCATCTGTTTTATCCAAAGGTGGGATTTACTAAAAAGAAAGGTTTTTCTCGATTTAACTTGGTCGCTTCATGGAAACGTCAATATCGAGGTAAACAAGAAAATGAACCTTGGTATCTGTTAACTAATCTGCCAGATTTGAAGAGTGCGATCGAGATTTACAGTCAACGTTACGGCATCGAAGCAATGTTTAAAGACTGTAAAACAGGAGGATATAATCTCGAAGGCTGCCAGGCATCACCTGAGAAATTGATTGCTTTGATGATTTTAATTGCCATAGCGATGAATTCGGCATGGTTGAGAGGAAAAATAACTCAACTTCAAGGACAGGAAAAATATGTGTGCCGTCTAAGCGAGCCAGGTAGAACCAGAAGAAGGCATAGCAAGTTTTGGATTGGTTTATATGGGGAAAATTGGCTAATTGCCCATGACTGCTGTTGGGAGTGGGTAGAGTGTATGATAGGTTTAGTTCGCAATAAGCAACCGTTTTATAAGAGAGGACTACAAGCTATAAAGCTTATAGGACAACCGCTTTAGCCTCGTTGTCGCCCCCTGAAGTTTGCAAACCTCACGCGATCGCACCTTGTTCGGAGTTTGTCTCTACACCGCCTGCCGCATTGCCGAAGCTTGTTCCCTGGAATCTACTGTATTTACACTGCCAAAGGTACAGTCCGACCTACAATCAACTTCCGCAAGGGCAACACCAAAGGCCAACTCCAAACCCGAACGATTCCTGTCATCGAAGATTTGCGGAGTCTCGTGACATCTTGGCGTTCCCACGCGGGTCAGACTTATTTATTCCCCGGCCGCCACCCGAACCACCATTGGAAGCATCTGCACACCAACTCCGCGGATCAGATTTTGAGAGAAGCGTTCGAGCGGGTTGGCATCGAGGGAGCCTCCACCCACAGTTTTAGGAGGACGGCTCTCACCCAGATGAGCAACGCCGGAATAGGGCTGCGGATTATTCAAGAAATCAGCGGTCACAGTAACCTGGAACAGTTGCAGCATTACTTAGAGGTGAAGCCAGAGCAAGTCAAAGGAGGGATCGCCTCTTTATCGATTTAACGGCTCTCATAGCGTTGAGAGGAGCTCGTGCCCAAAGCCTGAGATTGGTTTACGGCATCATCACCAACAGAAAGTTGAGCACTATCGTTAGGCTAGGAAAGTTCTTTAAAGCCCTTAAGCCCCTAAAACAAAGGCTCCTAAATCAGAGGAGCTTTAGTTTAAATATGGTTCCAGACATCGAGCTATTTTCGAGATGCAGTGACGGGTCAAATATCTTCGCCACATGGGCGTTTAACAAGCGAAAAGATGTAAGGGAGAAAAACCCTGAAGACTGCACAGAATTAAGTCATCACGATCACCATGTAGAAAGAGAG